>DCIJ01000018.1 GCA_002315945.1 Lachnospiraceae bacterium UBA1729
ATAGGAGGCTGAATAATAGGAACCAGTGACATATAGCTGTAAGCTGCTACTGCGATAGGTCCTAAGAGAGCTGTCTGACCAAGTTTACCTGCCAGGAAAATGGAGGTAGGGCCGTCAGCACCACCAATGATAGAGATAGCTGCTGCTGCCTTATCATTGAAGCCCAAAGCGATAGCTCCGAAGTATGCTGCAAAGATACCGAACTGAGCTGCCGCACCCAAAAGAAAGCTCTTGGGATTTGCAATAAGGGGACCGAAGTCCGTCATGGCTCCTACACCCATGAAAATCAGTGAGGGAAGGATAGCCCATTCATCTAAAAGATAGAAATAATATAACAATCCGCCAACGCCGTTAGCACTGTCAGAGATATGCAGCATAATATCAGGATAGATATTAACTAAAAGCATACCAAATGCAATAGGTACTAACAGAAGGGGTTCATAGTCCTTAGCGATTGCAAGATATAAGAATATACAAGCAACCACAATCATTACATAGTTTCCAACAGTTAAGTTAAAAAACGCGGTCTGATGAACCAGATTGTCTAATGTTGAAGCAATATAATCCATTTTTTCGACCTCCTGTTGTCGTTTTAATAAGTGGTACTAAATGCCATCTAATTCAAAATGACAAATAATTAGTTAAGAGTTGCAAGAACTGCGCCTGCTTCTACTGCATCACCAACTGCTACGTTGATGCTTGCTACTGTACCATCTTCGGGAGCGACAACGGGGATCTCCATCTTCATTGCCTCAAGGATAACTACTGCGTCACCCTTCTTTACAGCTGCGCCAACTGTCTTCTCGATCTTGAAGATCTTACCAGCTGCACCAGCTTCAACCTTGATAGAACCAGCACCGCCTGCTGCTGCAGGAGCTGCTGCGGGAGCTGCCTTGGGAGCTGCCTTAGGAGCTGCCTTAGGAGCTGCTACAGGTGCACCTGTTGATGCGCCTTCTTCTACAGTTACGTCATATACGTTGCCATTAACGGTAATTGTATAGTTTTTCATTTATTTAATCCTCCTGAGATATCTTTAGAAACGTGCACCGCGAACAGCGTATGATCTGCGGATGCTTCTTACAACGAAACCATCAGTGCTGGTTCCTTCAGCGGCTGCAATAGCTGCTGAGATAACTGCTACAAGTTCAAGATCATCAGCCAGGTCTTCTTCCTGTGCTTCAATCTGTGCTACTGCTGTATCAACTGCTTTTGTTTCTGCTACAGGAGTCTTGTCTTTCTTAGTGAAAGCAGCCTGAATTGCAGGAATGAAGTTGAAGCATGTAATTACAAGACTAATAAGAATAAGTACTGCAAATACAGTTCCCATACCAAGCAGTGTATTAAGTCCGGCATTTGTCATAAGCTCGCCAAATGTTTTCTCAACATCGAAGCTGATTGACTTGATTTCGCCAGCTTTTGTATCAATTGAAATATTAGCTGTAGCATTTCTGTTTGAGCCAAGAATTACAACTGAAATATTTGCTGAGTCTCCATCAATTGTTGCCTCAGAACTCTGGATGCCGATATAATCGCCCATGGTGCTTACTGCCTCAGCATATGCTGCAAGTGCAGGTCCTGCTACAGGATCTGCCTCATAGTTTGCAGTCAGACCAGAATTGTAGATTTCTGCAATCTGCTCTACCAGTCCTTCACCTGTCTGTGCCATATAACCTGACATAGCTTCATCTTCTGCTTCAGCTGCAAACGCAGTTGTGCCAAGCATCATGCACAGAATGCTGACGATCATACCTAATACCATTAATTTCTTTTTCATATTAAGTATCATCCTTTCTTATAATATCGCGTCAGTCTTTTTATTAGATAGTACCGTGCTTCTTTGCAGGACGATCCTCTCTCTTTGAATAGAGCATTTCGAAAGCGCCGATTACATACTTTCTTGTATCTGCAGGCTCAACGATCTGATCTACATATCCACGAGCTGCTGCTGACTTAACATTATTCTGAAGTGCTGCGTACTCCTTAGCTACTTCATCAATCTTGTCAGCGCCCTGGCCATCAGCGATAACCTTAGCAGCCATCTTAGCGTCCATCATACCGATTTCAGCATTAGGCCATGCAATTGTGATATCGCATCCCATTGCCTTTGAGTTCATTGCTACATAAGCAGTGCCATAAGCCTTGCCAATTACAGCATTAACCTTAGCTACTGATGCATCAGCAAATGCAGATGCCATCTTAGCTGCTGCCTTTGCAATACCAGCTTCGCTTTCAACAGTTGCAGCAAAACCAGCTACATTTGTAAGTGTAAGAACAGGAATCTCAAATGCATCACAGAACTTAACGAAGTCAGCTGCCTTCTCGCAACCAGCTACAGTAAGAGCTGCATCCATCTTTTCAGCAACCTTACCCTCTTCGTCAACGATTTCACATCTGTTAGCAACACAACCAACAGTTGCACCGTTAAGTCTGATAAATCCTGTTACCATTTCCTTAGCATAATCAGCCTTAGTCTCGAAGAATGCATTATCATCAGCAAGGATAGAAAGTGCTACTGATGTATCACCAGCGCAGCCAGCGATTTCAGCATTTACTCTGTTAAGATCATCTGTTACGTCCTCAACGAAAGCTTCTACTTCGTTGTTAGCAGGAAGTAAGCTTACCAGCTCTCTCATCTGTGCGATGATTGTAGCCTCGTCACCCTTAACATCTACGATACCAGCCTTAGCAGCCTGCCAGTCAGCAGCTGCTGTGTCACACTTCTCAGCTCTGTTGCCAGCAAGTGCGTTTGGAGAATTAACGAAGAGCTTAGCCTTCTTATCTTCCATAAAAGTAAAATCTGTAAGTGCAGGAATCATTGCAAGACCGCCACCACAGCTACCAAAGATACCGGTAATCTGAGGGATAACACCACTTGCCATAACCTGTGCCTGATAAATCTGTCCGAAAGCATTCAGTGCATCTGTTGCTTCCTCAAGACGAAGTCCGGCACTATCGATAAGTCCGATAACAGGTGCTCCTGTCTTCATTGCCAGATTGTAAAGATTAACGATTTTCTTTGCATGCATTTCACCTACTGAACCACCCATAACAGATGCGTCCTGGCTGTAAACATACACAAGATTTCCGTCGATAACTCCGTATCCGGTGATAACACCATCAGCAGGAGTTTCCTTGAGCTTTAAGTTGAAATCTGTAGCTCTGGCTGTTACAGAACCGCCAATCTCAACAAAGCTGTTTTCATCGAGCAAAGATGTGATTCTTACGCTCGCCTGAGAAGTACTACTCATGTTTTGGCCCTCCATTAAATATAGTAAATTTAATAAAAACGTATTTTCGGGGTAAATCTCCTCATCCCGCCCACCTGACTTTACACACTGTTTGTACAGATTCAAATCAGGGCGCAGTTTTACCCACGTTAGTAAAGAATAACACATTTCAATAAAATAGCCAACAAAAATTTTTAACCCTCTTTGGCTAAATTTCTGTTGGCTTTTCATCATTTTTTAGTAATTTTTTTGTATTAATTCTGTATGCTTTTAGGTTGTCTCCTTTCAGCAGTCCCTCTATATATCTACTGTAACCGACAGCTCTTCTTCTGCTTCTCTTCTAAAGTCATCCACCTGGTCCTTGGGCATCTGTGGAAGTTCTTCTATAGAAGACACTCCAAAGGATCTTAAAAACTGCTCTGTTGTACCAAATAAAATAGGTTTTCCGGGTGCATCCATTCTTCCAACTTCCCCTATCAGACCATATTCTATCAGCTTGTTTACCGAGTAGTCGCTGTTAACACCCCTGATTTTTTCTATATCCAGACGGGTAACCGGCTGCTTGTAGGCTACTATGGAAAGGGTCTCCAACATAGACTCAGACAGAGTATTTTTCTTAGGCACCTTGCATACCTTGATGAGGGTTTCGTAATAGTCCCCCTTGGTACACATCTGATATGCCCCTTCAAGCTCTATGATTGTCACACCTCTGTCAGTATACTCCGTCTTTTCAATGAGCCCATCCAGGATTTCTTTTGTTGTCTTCTTGTCTTCGTCAATAGCAGCGGCCAGTGTCTCCAGCTCAACGCTTTCACCCATTGTAAATAATATAGCTTCTATTGCTGCTTCTTTTTCACTTCTAGTCATTATCCCACCCAGGTAATGCTGATTTTTCCAAACTGTTCATCCTGCTCGATGCTGATACAGCCGGTCTTCATCAGCTCCAATACAATTAAAAAAGTTACTATGACCTCCATCTTGCTCTTCTGTTTTTCAAGAAGTTCTCTGAAGTCACATATTTTATTCTGAAAAATAAAGGTTTCTATATAATACTGTTTTTCATCTATATTGATCTCATCCTTTTCTATCTTTCCATAGGTAGAACGGATGGGATCCACCCTGTCATCTTTTCTCTTTAATACATCCTTGAATATTTTGTGCAGGGAAGGTAAATCTGTGCTGCCTACCAGTTCCTCATAATCAATGGGAGGTCTATAGGAAAGGACTTCCTCCGGAATTGTGGGGTGCTTATACAGACTTTTTTCAGCATCTATCCTTCTGTCCGACAGCTCAGCAGCCATGTACTTGCACATCTTATATTCAAGCAGCTTTTCAACCAGCTCGGCTCTGGGATCAATGTCTTCACCCTCTTCATCCACCTCTTTGGGGAGGAGCATCCTGCATTTAATATCCAGAAGAGTTGCGGCCATAACCAGGAATTCACTCATTATATTCATGTCTTCCTCTTCCATGGCACGAATATAATCCATATACTGAGCGGTTATTTCCACAATAGGAATATCATATATATCCACTTTATTCTTCTCAATCAGATGAAGAAGCAGATCCAATGGCCCCTCAAAGGCCACAAGCTTGATTTCTAGCGACATTTCTTTCCTTTCACCAAGGTGCTACACCCTTCGCGAGTATCCTTATGGTAAATACTAATGTGCCTGCTTCACTGGTTCCATTACCACTTCCACCAGCTCGCAGGGATTAAAAAATCTTACAGGTATCGAGTGGGTACCCAATCCTCTCGATAATATCATGGTGGTGTTGCCTCTCTTAAACAGACCACCATCAAAAATCGGAAACAGCCATATCATTGGAGCAATTATACCACGCATTCTTATGCCCGTTCCTGACTTTTCTTCGCCTCTTTCTGCCTTTTTCCTTGAATATATCCAGGGAATACGTACTATACCACCATGGATATGTCCTGACAGAACCACTGAGGCTCCCCATTCAGCATAGTTTTTCAGGTAGATTGGGTGATGCGCCATCAGTACATTGATTTTTCCTTCAGCAGCTCTTCCAACCACATTTTCTATCTGAACCGTATCAAGTCTTTTCCTGATAAAATGTCTGAAATATCCATGGTCCAGCTCATATGCGGTAAGTCTGATATTGGTATCCTCAATATCAATATAATCATTAACCAGGTACACCGCCCCCGCTGCTTTTAACTCCTCAGTATACTTTTCATACTGATGGTCAAAATCCTTGGGATACAGCTTTGTCTTGGTCTCATGATTTCCATTGGTCATATAGACAGGAAAATTTTCGCACAGTTTCTTTATTAATTCAACTGCATTATTATATCCTGCCCCAGGCTTGGAGTTGTATAAATCTCCTCCGGACAACACTGCATCAGGTTTCAGCTTTTTTATTCTAGCTGCCAGTCTTGAATTGTTTTTCCCAAAGCTCATATTATGCAAATCTGATAGGAATACAAAGTGCCAGGTCTTTTCAAGGCCTGCCACTGGTATTACATACTTTCGAACCTTAACACAGTTCATATCATGCACTACAATCAGAATGCATACCACCATCAGGACGGCAATTATAATAATCAGATACTTAATATAAATATTATCCATCTTTTTCCTAAAAAAATAACGGAGACTAAAAGTCTCCGCCATAATGTTAACTTAATTAGTTATATTTGCGCTTTCTAGCAGCCTCAGACTTTTTCTTACGCTTTACGCTGGGCTTCTCGTAGTGCTCACGCTTACGAATCTCCTGCTGGATACCAGCCTTAGCACAGCTTCTCTTGAAACGACGGAGTGCGCTATCTAAAGTTTCGCCTTCTTTTACGATAATGCTTGACATCTTTCCTCAACCTCCCTTCAGTCCTCCAGACATGTCGACTGATAGGTTACTACGCTTAATTTTTTCAACACGCGCTTTGTTATTATATCATACCTTTTCAGTTCGTCAAGGATTTTTTACTTCATCATTAATTTACAGATAATATCTGCGCAGGCTTCGAGAGGTATGGAACCGGTATCCAGGCATATGGTGTAGTTTGAGCAGTCTCCCATTTTCTTGCCAGTGTACACCTTATAGTAGGTTTCTCGTCCAATATCTTCTCGTTCAATCTCTCTTTTTAGGACTTTTTCTTCCACATCGGGGTATTTAGACTTCATGCATGCAAGCTTGGATTCCATGGAACCATATAAAAATACCTTGAGAGCGGGAACCCCTGCCTTAGTCAGGGTATCATCAGCACATCTTCCAACGATAATACAGTTTTCCTTAGCCAGGTCTCTAACAACCTCTTCCTGCATTTCATGAATTCTGTCATAGCTGCTTACATAGCTGGCGCTGTAGCCAAGAAAATCGTTAAGGAACTTGGCACGCTTGCTCATGGATTCTCCTTCGTGCTTTACATCTTCCTTAGAGTATCCTGTAGCCTCTACAGTCTTTGCCAAAAAATCCTTGTCATAATAGGGAATGTTAAGCTTCTCTGAAACCATCTGGGCAATGGTATGTCCATAGGCACCACACTCTCTACTGATGGTAATTACCTGAAAATTGTATTCTGCACCCATTTATTCTTCCCCCAAATCAACTTTTTTTCTTCTTGCTACAATCTGAAGCACTGCTACTGCAGCAATAATTGCTATACCAACCACGTCAGTAGTTACTCCTGGATACATGGTCATCAGACCAGCAACTGCCAAAAGCAGTCTCAATACTGTATTCAGATTGCTAAGCAGATATCCTTCTACGGCAGCTGAGATTGCTGTCATACCTATTATACTAGTGATAAAGATAAGTGTCATCTCCACAGGAGTTGTATCAATCATAAGCATAGCAGGATTCATACAGAAAATATAGGGAACAATAAATGCTCCGATGGCAAGCTTGGTTGCATTTACAGCAGTCTTCATAGGATCAGACTTGGCAATAGCACTTCCTGCATAGGCTGCCAGCGCAACAGGAGGTGTAATATCTGCAACTATACCAAAATAGAATACAAACATGGATGCACATAATGCATTCAGGCCCATACCGGTTGTAAGGATAGGCGCACAGGTTGTAGCCATAATAATGTAGGTTGCGGTAGTAGGAATACCCATACCCAGAATAATACAGGTAACCATTGTAAGGAACAGAGCAATCAGCAGCTGACCATGGGCAACAGATACAATAGCTGATATAAACAGCTGACCCATACCGGTCATTGTTACTACACCTGCAATGATTCCGGCGATACCACATGCAACAGCAATTGAAAGGGTATTTTTAGCACCTGTCTCCAGCGCAGTCACGAATTTATTCCAGGTCATTCTATGCTCTTTATTAAAAAAGCTTACAACAATACAAACCAGAGTTGAAATAATCGCAGATCTGCTCATGGTCTTACCTGCACAGATAAGATAAATCAGCAGAACCAGAGGAATCAGGAGATAAATCTTCTTAAATACTTCTTTTGCCTTAGGCAGCTGGCTTCTGTCTATACCCTTAAGTCCCAGCTTCTTCGCTCTAAAGTGAACCATAAGGAATACTCCCAGGAAGTAGAGAGCTGCAGGAAGGATAGCTACCATGGCAATTACTGAATAGGGAACACCTACCATCTCTGCCATCAGGAATGCTGCTGCACCCATAATAGGTGGCATTATCTGTCCACCTGTTGAACTTGCTGCCTCTACGGCTCCGGCAAATTCACCAGGATATCCGGTCTTTTTCATAAGAGGTATTGTAATTGATCCGGTTGTAACAGTATTACCTACTGAAGAACCACTTACCATACCACACAGTGCTGATGAGATAACGGATACCTTGGCAGGTCCGCCAGTTGCACTACCTGCCACACAGTTAGCACACTGAATAAAGAAATCGCTTATTCCGGTAGCTTCAAGAAAGGCTCCAAAAATAATAAACAGTACAATATATGTAGAACATACACCAATAGGAGTACCGATTACACCTGATGTTGTATAAAACAGGTTATATACTATTTTTTTAAGAGACAGACCACTTGCAAAAGCATATACAACAAACGCAGCAGATACAAAAATAATGGGTAATCCAACTACTCGTCTGCAGCATTCCACCAGAATAATAATTCCAATAACGCCCAGCACTATCTCCAGCTGATTAATTCTTGTAGCACGACCAATTACTGACTTGTTGTTAGCTACATAGTAGAAATATGAACCTGCGCCAATCGCTGCCAGCAAAATATCATACCAGGGAATTACATTGGTCTTGGCAACACCACGCTTTGCGGGATAGATTACAAAAACCATAATAATTACAAGGCCCAGAAACAGGGGTCTTCTAAACTGTTCTCCCCAGGTAGCAAACAGATTCATGTAAATTGTAAACAGAGAAAAAATGGCCAGCAAATATTTAACCACCACCTGTGGAATACCCTCAAAACCTCTGGTATTAGACTCTCTGTCATACTTTTTCATTATGGCATCCAGTTCTTCCTGGGTACCAACCTCCGGGCTTACTTTAATATTTTCTTCAGCCATATCTACCTCCTTGTTCTCCCTTGATTTCAACTACTGCAAGCGAATACTCGCTTTTATTTTTCCTTGTAGGTAAATCGCACTCTGGAATTTCTTCCACACAGCTGTCTTAAGCTGATTTCACGACTAACATCCAACACATAGTTTTCATCAGCCTTATATTTACCATATCTTAGCACATGATCACTTACTGTGCCTACTATATACTGAAGGTCCTCAATACGGTGTTCAAATCCTGTGATCACCATCGAACCATCTTCTTCCATTTCAAGTTTTTGTCCATCCTCCAGTTCAGTCTGGACACCGGCTCCAAAGCCATAGTATCTGGTTTTTACCACATAGATACCATCATCACGTATTTCATAAAAATCTTCCAGGGGACTTTTATTTACCGAATGAATAAATTCCACGCTAAACCCATCACCCTTATTAAGTGGAAATTCACCATATATCTCCCCGGTCTGCGCATCACTGACAATTAGTCTCCCCTTGGGTGATAGTTTTAAAAAAACGGCGGCTGTTAAAACAATAGCCGCCGTGATTATTACATAATATATTTTTTTACGATTGCTTCGAAAAAAAGTATTATTCAACTGTAATGCCATTCTCCTCGAAGAATTTCTTTGCACCGGGATGGAAAGGTACGCTGATACCAGCTACTGCATCTTCAAGATTTAAAGACTCAAACTTTGCATGGCCCTGAGCAAGAGCTGCCTGGTTGTCAAACATTGCCTTTGTAAGTTCGTATACTACATCCTCTGAAAGAGAGTTAGCAGCGATAAGTGTTGCACGAACTGAAACAGTCTGAACATCTGCATCTACACCTGTGTATGTGCCAGCAGGAATTGTTGTCTTTGTATAGAAAGGATAATCAGCCTGAAGCTTAGCTGCATGCTCATCATCAATTTCAACTACGTTGATTGCTGTTGTAGTTGTAAGATCTACTACTGCTGTTGTAGGAGCACCTGCTACTACGAATGCTGCATCAATCTTGCCATCCTTAATGCTGTCTGCAGAATCACCAAAGCCTGCATTAACAACCTTGATATCATCAAATGACATACCATAAGCTGCAAGTACCTGCTTAGCATTGAACTCAACACCTGAACCAGCATCACCTACTGAAACGGTCTTACCCTTAAGGTCATCAACTGTCTTGATGTCAGGGCTTGCAATGATCTGTACTGTCTCATCATAGATACCAGCTACAGTGCTGAATGATGTGTAAGCACCTTCCTCAGCGAAGAGATCTGTACCTGTGTAAGCATAATACATAACGTCGTTCTGTACAGTTGCTAACTGCTGGTCACCATCCTCGATAAGCTGGATGTTAGCCTTAGAAGCACCTGTTGAAGTAACAGTGAGGTTTGAAAGAGCCATCTTGTCATTAAGAACTGTAGCCATTACACCACCTACTGCATAGTAAGTACCTGTTGTACCACCAGTACCAAGTACCACATCAACTGCATCTGCTGCAGGAGCTGCTGCTTCTTCTGTAGCTGCAGGAGCTGCTTCCTCTGTAGCTGCAGGAGCTGCCTCTTCTGTAGCTGCAGGAGCTGAACTAGCTGCTGCACCGATTTCTGAACTGTTTACTCCACAAGCTGTCAGCGAAAAAGCTGTAACAGTTGCAAGAGCAATTGCTAAAAATTTTTTCATAATATCCTCCTTATTAATATGAAATATTTTCACAGGCTTTCTGACTATTGCCAAAACACCTGCTGCCAAACATATGACTTTCCTAGTCTATCATAGGACTATTGTCTGTTGCAATAGATTTTTGCATTTTTGTACTCTTGTATACAATCTTATTTTATACCAGTACTTCCAGATAGCCCTTCATCTTTGTCAGATCATATCTGTCCATTACGCCCAGATTGGGATCATAGAACTTGCCATCAAAGGTAACCAGATAGTGGCTGAATCTTCCCATTGTCTCAAGGATAACAGCGCATTTTGGAAGAGTTACATCAGTTCTGCCCATTGTATATACAAGCTCTTCAGAGTGCTCGATTCCAAAATAGTTAAGAGCATTAATAATTCTTAGGATAGTTGCCTGCCACTCATTACAGTGCATTATATTAATGGTTTCCTCAAGGCTGATTCCTGCAAGCATGGCTACACAGCTCTGGCCACACAGTCCATCATGGGGCTGAATAAGAATATCCACTGAATCAATCTTTCTGATTGGATTAGCAGTACTGTAGGGGCTGTTGGATACATCACTCTTTACTATTCTAAAGGAAATTGAATATTCCTTATCTGCCTCAAAGTTTTCACTTATTTCTGGCTGAAGGGGGATGATATATCCGCCCTTTGTATCCTTGGGCTCCAGGTTACACACAAACATAATATCTTCCACACGAACCTTAACAGGAATTTCACCCTCTCTCTTGGCTACCTCCCATACATTAAAGGGAATATCAAAATATGCTCCCTCTTCCTTATTCTCTATTTTCTGCTTATATGAATACTTCATTTTTCTCTCCATTCCCGTCCGAAAATCAAACTGATTATCCGGCACATTTATCCATCATCCTTTGTAAAACATCCTTTGTAAAAAACATCAGAGATTATAATATTTTCAAGAGTATTTTTCAAGGTACAAGCAACTGTCTGTACAGATTAAAAAAGCTTGCTCCAATAATATTCTTAACGTCCAAAACATCAACATTTCTTCTTAACAGCTCAGCTGTAAAATCCAACAGTTCACTATGATCACTGAGACAGTCACAGGGCGTATGGGAAAACTCCTGCTTGAAATCAACCAAATCGTAAGAATCACACATATCCAGACCTATGCCCACATGCTCTGACCCAATTCTATCAATTATATACTGGGCATGATCACACATTTTTTTAATTCCATCATCGCCAATAGGTGCGCCCACTATTTCTGTAATGCCATTTATCCCTATGACGCCACCCCTGTGTCCGATTCTGTCAATCTGTCTGTCTGTCAGATTTCTGTAGTTCATGTGGACACTTCTTGCATTAGAATGGCTGGCAATAAAGGGCTTCGTGGTATTTTGATATACATCTTCAAAGCCATCATCATTTAAGTGGCTCACATCCACGAACATATTAAGTGCTTCCATTGCCCCAAGAGTATTGATTCCCAGCTCGCTTAATCCCCCTGGAATCTGTTTAAGCTCTGTAGATTTGCAGCATCCATTGGCCAGCATATTTCTCCTGCTCCAAGTAAGAGACCCGCCACGAACTCCCATTTCATACAGAGCTCTTAATATATGTGCATTGGCTGTAAATATATCCATGCCCTCAAGATACAGCATTATGGCCAGCTTGTTTTCCCTGACTGCCCATTCAATATCCTGAAAACCACGAACTATCCTGACCTCACCCTTTAGGGTATCCACATCCTCGAAGAGTGATGATATCTGGTTCAGGGTTGACTCCATCCCACGGTGAGGCAGGTCTCTGTTGTCAACATACACAGAGGACACCACCAGATTGACACCGGCTTTTTTCATAGCCTCCAGATATGTATTTTCTATTATATTTTTCTGTCCGGCCTGTCTTCGCAAGTCAACCTCTGCAGCCAGATCCAGATGTGAATCCACTACAGGATTTTCCCCGTGAAGAATCAGAGCCTGTTCATAATATTCATCTCTAATCATAACTATCTAAAAAGCCTTGTAATATCATTAAACATTACAAATATCATCAGTACAAACAACAGCGCAAAACCTATCAGATGAACTATGCCTTCTTTTTCAGCAGGCAGTGGCTTTCCTCTGACTATCTCAATCAGAATAAACAGCAGTCTGCCTCCATCCAGGGCTGGCAGCGGCAGCAGATTCATAACTCCCAGGTTGGCAGACAGCAGCATGGTTAGATTCACCATATTAATTATCAATGTAACTACTCCGTAGCTAATACTGCTTTCAGCCACTTCACCGACTATCTGAGCCATTCCCACCGGACCCGCCAGGTCATCCTTACTGCCATGTCCCGACAGCATTACCCTAAGACCCTTAATTACAGCTCCTGCGGCAAAGCTTACTTCATACCCTGCATACCTGACTATCTGCAGTCCCTTCATCTGTTCATACTGGGCATAGCCCTCAAGCCCCAGCATAAATCGCCCATATTCCTCAGAATACCTTGGAATAACCAGCACTGTATCCCTGACACCATCCCTCTCATAGGTAATCCTTAAGGGTTCTCCATTTCTCAGCTCTGTAATAATTCCAATCTGTCTGGACAGATGAATTCTTTCATTATCAATCTTAACAATTTTGTCCCCGGCCATAAGGCCCTTTTCAGCCATCGGGTAGCCTGGCATTACATTCTGAATAACAGGCAAATCTTCAGGACAGGTTCCCACAACAATTACAGCCAGTAAAAAGGCAAAGATAAAATTGAATAAGGGACCCGCAACTATTGTGGCAAGTCTGGCCCACACACTGGCCTGTCTGAATTTGATTCTGCCATCATTTTCATCAACCCAGTATCTTTCGTTATCTTCCTCTTCTTCCTCATCGTCCTCTTCTTCTGAAGTGTCCTTTTTGGGAACATTTATTTCATCCATACCATCCATTACACAGGCACCGCCCATGGGAATCAGACGAAGGGAGTACTTTGTTCCTCCAGAGATATACGAAAAAATAACCGGACCCATGCCAATCATGAATTCGATTACTCTGATATTATTTGCTTTGGCCACTAAAAAGTGGCCAAGCTCATGGGTAAATATTAATAATCCAATTAATAGTAAAAATATTAAAAAGCTTACAATTGACATATTATTTTAGTCTTTCAATTATTTCATAGGCTTCTGCTTCAGCTGCAAGAATCTGCTCTAAGTCAGGGTTTTCAACAACCCTATGCTCATCCATACATCTCTCTATCAGTTCTGCAACCTCCAGGAATTTAATCTTTCCCTTAATAAAAAGTGCCACAGCACGTTCGTTGGCTGCATTGAATACAGTTGGCATACTTCCACCAGTTCTGCCAGCCTTCAGAGCTAGTGCCAGGCCCGGGAAGTTATCTGTATTAGCAGGTTCAAAGGTCATGGTTCCCAGTTCAAAGAAATCAAGTCGTTTTCCTTCCATGGGTCTCCTGTAGGGATAAAACATTGCATACTGGATAGGAAGCTTCATATCTGGAAGTCCCAGCTGAGCCATTACAGCTCCGTCCCTGTACTGAACCATTGAATGAATAATACTCTGAGGATGAACCACCACCTGAATATCATCATAATCCACGTCAAACAGCCATTTTGCTTCCATTACCTCCAGTCCCTTGTTTACAAGAGTGGAGCAGTCAACCGTAATTTTCTTTCCCATGGCCCAGTTTGGATGCTTAAGTGCATCCTCTACAGTCATTTCTTTTAATTCAGCTTTCTGTCTGCCTCTGAAGGGACCACCAGAACAGGTAATAAGTATCTTCTCTATAGCCTGCTTATCCTGACCCTGCATTGACTGAAAAATTGCAGAATGCTCACTGTCTACCGGTAGAATCTTTACTCCTTTTTGCTGGGCAAGGGGCATAATCAGATGACCTGCTGTAACCAGAGTTTCCTTATTGGCTAACAGGATATCCTTACCTGCTTCAATAGCAGCCAGTGTAGGACGGATTCCTATCATTCCCACCACTGCAGTTAACAGGCTGTCTGTAGCCTCATGTCTGGCTATTTCCAACAGTCCATCCATACCTGACAGTACCTTAACAGGCAGATCTGCCACTGCCAGGGCCAGCTTTTTTGCACTTTCTTCATCCCACAGGGCAGCTATTTCAGGCCTGAATTCTCTTATCTGTTTTTCAATCAGCTCAACATTACTGCCGGCTGCCAGTGCTGTAACTGTAACATCCGGGTTAGCTCTGACTATTTCCAGAGCCTGTGTTCCAATAGATCCAGTTGATCCAAGAATAGCAATTTTTTTACTCATAGTTTTTTCTTCCAATTAAAATAGTAATACTGACAGCATATATACAATGGGAGCAACAAATATTATACTGTCACATCGATCCAGTATTCCTCCGTGACCCGGAATAAGTGTCCCATAATCCTTAATCTGATAATTTCTCTTGATTCCTGATGCCAGCAGGTCTCCAAACTGACTGAAGACTGAAGCCACACCACAGATTACTGCAAAATCAAGCCAGTAGGAATTGTTCAGCTTGCAGGCCAGAATATTGGTAGCTGTACTCTCCACATTAATCCCCAGCATATTGAGAGTGATTCCAAATATTACTGCCAGAAGAATACTTCCTGCCACACCACCTATAGCTCCCTCAATACTTTTTTTAGGGCTAAGGACCGGAGCCAGCTTGTGCTTTCCAAAAAAGCTTCCAATAAAATATGCAAACACATCAGTTCCACTGGCAGCTATTACCACCAGCCATACCAGGTACCTGCCACCACCAATATTGGCTCTGATGGTATACAGATAGGATAACAGTACCGGCACATACAGGTATGAAAAATAAGCTGCCATCAGCTTTGAAGCCGAAAGTTTTGGATACACCAGAATAAAATAAATGGCAAATGCAAAAAACGGAATCATTACAATTCCCATCATCAGTAATGGCTTTTGAAATAGTCTGATAATATTCCTGTCTGTAATAACCTCACAATATGCAAAGGTACAAAAATACAGAGCAGCTGTACAGATATAGCCTACCACTTCGATTCCGGAAAATCCCTTGGAAGTCTTGGGCGAAATGTCCATTGCCTGAAGCAGTTCCCTGAAGCCAATACAGGCTACAACACACAGACCTGCGCACAGCAGGGGACCTCCAATATTCAAAAATATTACTGCCACAATAATCATGGCAATACCACTAATTATTCTTGTCTTCATTATTCCTTTATTCCGCCGTATTTTCTATCCCTGTGATTATATGCAACAATCGCTTTCTTTAATTCTTCTTCATTAAAATCAGGCCATGCCACATCAGCAAAATAGAATTCTGTATAGGCTAACTGCCATAATAAGAAATTTGATATACGCTGTTCATTACATGTACGAATCAGCAAATCCGGATCAGGAAGATTAGCCGTATCCAGGCAGTCCCCCAAAGTACTTTCTGAAATATCGTCAGGATCCAGTTCTCCCTGCTGTACCTGCTTTGCAATCTTGCAGACAGCCCTGCGAATTTCATCTCTGCCACCATAATTTATTGCAATCTGAAAATGAAGGCCTGTATTATTCTTTGTAGCCTCTTCCAGTTCATTCATACTTTTTACAATATCTTCATCCAGTCTGGATTTGTCACCAATTATGCGAACATACATATTGGCATCCATGGATCTCTTGATACTGTTTTTCATATAATTTCTAAGAAGCTTCATTAAAGCTCCTACTTCGTCCTTGGATCTGTTCCAGTTCTCAGTAGAAAAAGCGTACACTGTCAGATACTTAATACCCAGGTTACTCGCCTTTTCACAGATATCTTCCACCACCTTGGCACCCTGAATATGTCCATAGCTTCTGGGCATCCCCTTTGCCTTAGCCCATCTTCCATTGCCGTCAAGAATTATTGCCACATGCTGCGGAATATTGCATCCAGTAATATCTATACTCATATCAACCTCAATTTCTTATAATAGGAAAATTGCCGCGACAAACTGTCGCGGCAGATTAATACTATATTATACAGTCATGATTTCCTTGGTCTTTTCTTCGATAGCCTTATCAACATCCTTGATATATTTATCAGTCATCTTCTGTAATGCATCCTCCAGATCCTTTACCTGATCCTCTGATACATCCTCAGTTTTTCCTAATTTCTTGAGGGCATCATTACCATCACGTCTGATATTTCTAACAGCAACCTTGGCATCCTCACCTTTTTTCTTAACTTCCTTGGACAAATCCTTACGTCTTTCCTCTGTAAGCTCAGGGAATACAAGTCTGATTACGCTACCATCATTTGAAGGAGTAATACCTACATCTGAAGCCATGATAGCTTTTTCTATTTCTTTTATCAGGCTCTTCTCCCAGGGTGCTATCTGAAGCATACGAGCCTCTGGAACTGAAATATTTCCTACCTGCTGAATAGGAGTAGGTGTTCCATAATAATCAACCCTAATCTTGTCAAGAACATGTGGATTAGCACGGCCAGCTCTGATAGTTGTGTAATCCTGGTACAGATGATCTAACGCCTTCTGCATCTTCTCGTCATATACTTTTATTCTCTCGTCCATAAAATATCCTCTCTGTAAAAAATTAAACGGTTACCTTAGTACCATTAAATTTGCCATTAATTGTATTTACAATGCTGTTTTCTTCATTCAGGTCAAACACCCACATGGGCATCTTGTTGTCTCTTGCCAGAATTGAAGCTGTCATATCAACCACCTGAAGGTTCTTTGCAATAACCTCATCGATGGAAATTTCTTGATACTTTTTAGCCTCAGGATTCTTCTTGGGATCGCTGTCGTATACCCCGTCAATTGCCTTGGCAAGAAGAATTGCCTCTGCCTCAACTTCAATAGCACGAAGAACTACACCTGTATCTGTTGAGAAATAGGGATGTCCTGTTCCTCCTGCAAAAAATACTACCATTCCCTTTTCAAAATATTTGTTTGCACGGTCCTTTGAAAAAAGCTTTGTAAAGGAGCCACACTCAAAGGGTGTAAGGATGTTGGTCTTCATTCCAACAGATCTGAAAACCTCTGATGTGAAAATGCAGTTCATAATTGTGGCTAACATTCCCATCTGATCGGCTTTGGTACGATCCATATTCTCACTGGAGCGTCCACGCCAGAGGTTGCCTCCTCCAATTACTACGCCAACTTCAACACCGGCATCTACAAGTTCCTTAACCTGAAGTGCCACGCCTCTGGCAGTAACCTCATCAAATCCTGTATGTTTGTCTCCGGCAAGAGCCTCGCCAGAGAGCTTAAGCATTATTCTTTTCATTTTTTCTTTCTAAGCTCCTCGAAGAAGGATGAAGGATTAACATCTGCATAGCACTGTGAGCACATACCTTCAATAACAGCGCCGTTGTTAATCTGAACTGATTTTGACTTTACATTACCCATAACGATTGCTGTTGTATCAAGAATAACAGGTCCATGTACATCAATATCACCCTTAACAGCACCTGCAACTACAGCGCTGGTAGCATAGATATTACCAATGATTACTGAAGACTGTCCGATCTTAACTGAGCCGGCACTTGTTACATCACCAGTTACCTTGGCATTCTCTGCGTATACTTCTGCTGCCTTTGAAGCACCTGTAATTGTACCTGTTACATTGAGCTTGCCAAGAATGTTGATATCACCTTCGATGATACCCATTACATCCATGGATCCATTAGATGTAACATCACCTCTTACATACATACCACTGGTAATAGTAGAGATTTCATCACTGATTGACTGTGCAGGAGCAAATGAAAGGCTGGGTGCCTGAGGTCTGATAGGTTCTGGTTCAGGTTCTGGCTCCATACGGTCTAAGAGTGAAGCAATATCCTCAATTGGCTCCATCTGAGGCTGAACCTCCTGTACTGGCTCCAGTACAAAATCCTCTAACTTAGGCTCAATCTTTTTTCTTCTGCTGATATGAGGCTCTTTTACCTCTTCCTGGGGAACTATTGATTCAATAGGTTCCTCAATAATATCCTCCTCTGGAAGAAAATCACCAACAGCCTTTGATACATCTTCTTTTAAATCCGAAAAAAATCCCATTCCTTTTTACCCAGCGACCCTAAGGTCTATCCTTTCCTGTGCTTAATTATCCTCTTCCCCATGATGGACCGGATATGTACTCTCATCTATTGGGAGAATAACCGTATCATCCATGGATATAATTGTTTCTATTATCTCAGGCAATGCCTGTACTGTACTGTATTTGTCTCCAGCATCATGCATTAAAATGATTGCTGTACTAAATTCATTAAGATTAGCCGTGCAGTTCCTTGCTATGGCTGCAGGGGTCAGATTAACTCCGGTGGCATCCTGCGCTGAAATATTCCAGTCATAATACTCAATCCCCAGCTCATCCAGATACGCAACCAGTTCATCTATAGGTACACGCCCCACATGATTACTGCTGCCACCAGGAAAACGATACACCGTAGGATGAACCCCTGTCTTGTCATATACAAAATCCTGTATGGCATTAAAATCCTTAATAAAAGCTTCCTTGGACTTGTAAATCTCACCATATTTATGGCTATAGGTATGCATACCCAGCGTATGTCCCTCGTCCACAATCCGCTTCAGCTTGTCTGAAAAGACATCTTTTCCCTGGCCTGCCACAAAAAATGTAGCCTTGACATTATATTCATTCAGAATATCCAGAATTTCATCTGTATAGATACTGGGACCATCATCAAAAGTAAGATAAACCTTATGGATGCCACTGGCTTGGCCACCCTTTGAGGTGCTCTTTGAAGAATTCTCCTCCCACTGCCTGATATAATCCTCTTCAGTAGCAGTCTCGAATTCATCCTTAACCCCATCAGCTGGAGAACCCGGATTATCACCAGTGCCATTACCGGAATCATTTCTGGAATCATTTCCAAAATCATCCTGGGCATCAACAGACAATGAATCTGAACTCTCAGAACTTATATCCGTTCCAACATCCCCGGCATTATCAGCTGCTCCAGCTTCCGAAATCTGATTAAGCCTTGCCTCAAGTCTGTCGGCCTTTTTCTTATATTTATATGTAAAGAACCCTAAGATTACACACCCCGTGGCCAGTAGAACAATCAGTGTTAATATACCACGAACAATCACCCGGCGCAGGAGAGCAACCCTCTTTTTTCTATCCACCGGCATGATACGTGAACTCCTTTAAATTCAGGTGCCTATACATTCAAAAACATAATATCATAAACCCTTTAATCATAAAAGAAAAAATTCTCTTATATAGGGTACCAATCCGTCATGATTATTGTCTTCCCTGGTGATTACATCAGCGCAGGCCCTGACATTCTCACAGCCATTAATCATGGCAACACCCATTCCTGCTGCCTTAAGCATGGAGACATCATTATCTTCATCCCCGCAGGCAAAGGTATTTTCTATGGGAAGCCCCAGATATTCTGACAGCTTCTGTACTGCTACATGCTTTCCTGATACAGGGGGAATGCATTCAAGTAGTGCGTCATTTGAAAAAAGTGTCTTAAACAGATTTCCCTGCCTGGTGGCAAAATACTTTTGCAGCTCCACCAGTCTTTCATGGTCATACCATGCAATGCACAGACACTTATATGGGTCTTCTTCAGTATCCCTTAAATGCTCAACCAACAGGGTTGGTACATGAACAGCCGACTGATATGCAGTAAGCTCCTTTGTCTGAGCGCGGCTGGCCACATGGGTTCTGGTATAGCTGTGCGCATGAACGCCGAACAGATCTGCGCCCTCTTCTATAATATCCACAGCCTTTTTGTCCAGCCTGTAGGAATATATTTCTTTTCCGGTTTCACTCTCTATGGCAACTCCACCATTAGATCCCACATAAAACACATTTTTGGTGCCCATGCCGTATCCCAGATTGCCGGCCACTTCGATAACACTTATTACAGGACGTCCAGAACAAAAGCACAGATAATGACCCGCTGCCAGCACATCTGCCAGAGCCTGTCTGGTAAGGGGGCTTACCTCCTTGTCACTTGTCAGCAGTGTTTCATCCAAATCTGTAAAAATAATTTTCTTCTGACACATTATTCCTCATCACCTTCGCGATCAGCTGTATAGACTGTACGCTTTCTTGCCATTTCATCGCTGGCAAGATACTCATCATAGGTTGTAATCTTGTCAAGCAGTGCTCCGCCAGGAAGAATCTCCATAATACGGTTAGCAGTTGTCTGAACAAACTGATGGTCATGGCAGGAGAAGATACATACACCCTTGAATTTCATAAGTCCATTATTGAGTGCTGTAATAGCCTCCATATCCAGGTGGTTGGTAGGCTCATCCAACAGCAGGCAGTTGGCGCCTGAAATCATCATCTTGGAAAGAAGGCATCTTACCTTCTCACCACCGGAGAGTACCTTAACCTTTTTAACTCCATCCTCACCTGCAAAGAGCATACGTCCCAGGAAACCTCTTACATAGGTTACATCCTTGATAGCAGAGTAGCCTGTGAGCCATTCTGTAATATTCAGATCATTATCAAATTCCTTGGTGCTGTCCTTGGGGAAGTATGCCTGTGAAGTTGTTACGCCCCACTTGTAGCTTCCCTCATCTGGCTCCATCTCACCTGCGAGAATCTTGAACAGTGTGGTCTTGGCAAGCTCGTTGCTTCCAACCAGTGCAATTTTGTCCTCATGATGCATGGTAAAGGTTACATTATCCAGAACCTTTTCTCCATTAATGGTCTTGGACAGATTCTCCACAAAGAGAACCTCATTTCCGATTTCTCTTTCAGGTCTGAAATCAATGTAAGGATACTTTCTGCTTGAGGGCTTGATCTCATCAAGCTCAATCTTTTCCAGAGCACGCTTACGGCTGGTGGCCTGCTTTGACTTGGAAGCATTAGCAGAGAAACGTGAAATGAATTCCTGCAACTCCTTGATTTTTTCTTCCTTTTTCTTGTTTGCTTCCTTCATCTGCTTAATCAGCAGCTGACTGGACTCATACCAGAAATCATAGTTACCGGCATAGAGCTGAATCTTGCCGTAATCAATATCTGCTGTATGTGTGCAGACCTTATTTAAGAAGTAACGGTCATGGCTGACAACAATTACTGTATTATTAAATTCAATGAGGAACTCCTCCAACCATGCAATCGCATCCAGATCCAGGTGGTTGGTAGGCTCATCCAGAAGCAGTACATCAGGATTACCAAACAGTGCCTTTGCAAGCAGCACCTTAACCTTCTGATTACCATCCAGGTCAGCCATCTGGGCATAGTGGAATTCAGTACCTATTCCAAGTCCGTTCAGCAGGATTTCTGCGTTGCTCTCAGCTTCCCATCCATCCATTTCAGCAAATTCACCTTCCAGCTCGCTGGCTCTGATTCCATCCTCGTCAGTAAAATCTTCCTTTGCGTAGATGGCATCCTTTTCCTTCATAACTTCATAGAGTCTCTTGTTACCCATGATAACAACATCCATAACAGGATAGCTGTCATACTTGAAGTGATCCTGCTCCAGGAAGGATAATCTCTGTCCAGGTGTCATGCTGATATCACCATTGGTGGTCTCTAACTGACCTGAAAGAATCTTTAAAAAGGTTGACTTACCAGCACCATTGGCACCAATAAGACCATAGCAGTTGCCTTCGGTAAATTTAATATTAACTTCTTCAAACAGAGCCTTTTTTCCAACTCTGTAGGTTACATTATTAGCCTGAATCATTTTTGCCTCCTACTTCTTTATACAAATCATTCTTTACTGTATCTGACTCACCAGCTGCTCCTGAAGTTCATCAAGAATAGTACTGCTGTCTTCACCATTTAAGGCACGTGAAAAACCTATCTCCAGAGACACCCAGTAATTTCCTGCCCCCAGGAGTTTTGGCACACCAATGGATGCATCATACTCATTATAAAAAGACTCCATCTGGGGTAGAGTATATGTCAATCCTCGTTTTGCAGCCATCTTGCCGCTTAAATCATATAATTTATCAGCATTATCAAAAGTGAGATATTTAGCAAACTGTTCTGCCAGCTCTCTCTTTTGTGAGTATCCATTTATTACAATAGCCTGAGTCTGGGACAGACTTCTTGTTTTATATTCCGCAGATATATCGGGCAACATCGTAACACCATAATCATAGGAAAAGGTTCCATCCTTTTTTGCCTGTTCAAGTCTTGCGACACAGTCACTGGTGGCAACTGTAAACACCATCTTGCCAGCCATAAAATCCTCCATAATGGATTCATAGGTTGTGCTTCCACGTTCTATATAGAAGAACTCGTTAAGGGCTTTGTATGCATCAAGGCAGTATACAGCCTTTTCATTATTTACATCTATCTGGGATTCATCATCACCTGTATCCCCACCAACATTCAGATAATTTCCCGCAATATAATAATTATAGAAAATATCCGAGGTATCCCATTTAAATACACTTTCAACAGTATCCGGTGCATCATAGGCATCTGCAAAATCCAACAGATCGTGGATTGTCTCCGGAAAGGCTCTGCCCGACTCCTTCATATATGTATCATTATACAGGAGAGCACTTGTTTCATAATAGAAGGGATATGCCACCTTCTTATCATGATAGGTTACAGAATCCACCCCGGCCTTGGAAAAGAAATCCTCGGCCACTCTTTTCTCATAATCCTTAATTTCACAGGCCAGACCCTCCAGATATGCTTTCTCCAGCTTATCAGTTCCTAATATATACAGATCCGGAGCCTTGGCATTATCCTTGGATTCATCTCTTACTGACAGTTCATACATTTCTTCCAGATATTCAAGACCTGTCTGAAGCCTGGGAACTACCTGTATTCCGGTTTCCTCATAGTAGGCAGCCGCCATATTGGTCAGATATGTAGTCAGTGCGTCATCAGCA
The DNA here is from genome assembly GCA_002315945.1 of Lachnospiraceae bacterium UBA1729. Lineage (GTDB taxonomy): Bacteria > Bacillota > Clostridia > Lachnospirales > Lachnospiraceae > UBA1729. The sequence goes on from DCIJ01000018.1 coordinate 23,163, forward strand.
TACCACAGCTCTAAAGAATCCTTCGCAAAAAAGGCAGCGGATGGAGAAAAAATTCCCTTTTCTCCATTCTCTACCTCTGAGTTTGAAATATTTAGTTCTTTAAAGCCTCCCACCCATGTGATAACTGTCAAAAAAATGATACAGATACACATGGCTGTCAGTCTTTTTCCAAAAGTCATAAATTAGTTCTCGAAAATTTCCTCAAGGATTGCAATCATCTTATCGATATGCTCCTCCTCTATTATTAAGGAAGGAACAAAACGAATAATATCGCTTCCTGCATTAATAAGAATCAGACCCTTTTCATGAGCCTTTGCTATTATATCACTAACAGGCCCCTTACATACAAGTCCCTGCATGAGACCTTTTCCACGTCGCAGAGTGATATAATCATACTTTTCAACCAGTTCGTCAAGCTTTTTCTCAAAATAAGGAGTAATTTTGTTGACGTGGTCTATTATATTATTTTCTTCAAACAGGTCAATCATTTTGCAAACAGCTGCGCAGGCAAATGGATTTCCGCCATAGGTTGTACCATGATCTCCTGCAACCAGTGAGTTGTCTGCCACCTTCTGAGTCATTACAAAGGCACCTACAGGAACACCGCCTCCCAATGCCTTGGCGCAGGTCATAATGTCAGGTTTAACACCATACTGCTGCCATGCAAAGTAGCTGCCTGTACGTCCCATACCACACTGTATCTCATCAAGGATAAGTAAAATATCCTTTTCATCACAGATTTTACGTACTTCCTGCATAAACTCTACCGTAGCAGGATAGATTCCGCCTTCGCCCTGAACAGTCTCAAACATAATGGCACAGGTCTTGTCATTGATTAATGCCTTTACGCTGTCAATATCATTCATTTCAGCGAACTCAACATTGCCAATCATGGGACGAAAAGCTTCCCTGTATTTTGTATTGCCAGTTACAGACAGAGCACCCATTGTACGTCCGTGGAAGGAATGGTTCATGGCGATAATCTCGTGATCACACTTTCCATCCTTGTTGAACGCATACTTACGGGCAGCCTTAATTGCTCCCTCAACAGCTTCTGCACCTGAGTTGGTGAAGAATACCCTGTCCATTCCAGAGATTTCCTTGATTTTTTCAGCTGCATTTACAGCAGGCTCATTGTAATAATAGTTTGATGTATGCATGAGCTTGTCAATCTGTGCCTTTAATGCATCATCATAATCCTTGTAGTGATATCCCAGTGCAAATACAGCGATTCCTGATACAAAATCCAGGTATTCCTTGCCATTTTTATCATAGAGATATACACCATTTCCTTTGTCCAGTACAATCTGGTAACGGTTATATGTATGCAGTAGTGCAGCTTCACCACGTTCGATAATATTTTTCATTAGTTCTCCTTTTTCATCTGATTTTCCTGAACAATGGCTGTTCCAATACCCTTGTCAGTAAATATTTCAAGTAACAGACAGTGTAACAGACGTCCATCCAGAATATGAACATTATTTACACCACTCTTTACAGCATCTGTACAGTTATTAAGCTTAGGAAGCATTCCGCCTCCAATGATACCACTGTTAATCAGTTCATCTGCCTGACTGGCTGTAAGTCTGGAGATAAAAGTGCTCTTATCGTTGATGTCTCTATATAATCCCTCGATGTCCGTCAGAAAAACCAGCTTGTGAGCGCCAACAGCCTTGGCAACTGCGCAGGCAGCATCATCAGCATTAATATTGTAGGTATTGTATTCATCATCCAGACCTATTGGAGCCACGATTGGTAAGAAATCCTTCTCCAAAAGATCAAATAATATGCGGGGATTTACATCTGTAATCTCACCTACAAAGCCAATATCCTCCCCGTTGGATAATTTCTTCTGTACTGTGAGAAGTCCGCCATCCTTACCTGAGATTCCGATAGCATTAACTCCCAGCTCTTCAACCATGGTTACAAGTCTCTTGTTTACCTTGGATAATACCATCTCTGCTACTTCCATGGTTTCCTCATCCGTAACTCGAAGTCCATTTACAAATTTGGCCTCTTTTCCTATTTTATTAACCCACTTGCTGATTTCCTTGCCACCACCATGTACAATAATGGGCTTAAATCCAACCAGCTTCAGAAGTGTTACATCCTTGATTACATTTTTCTGAAGTTCTTCATCGCTCATGGCTGATCCGCCGTATTTTACAACGATGACCTTTCTGTTAAACTTCTGAATATAGGGTAATGCTTCTATAAGTACTTCTGCTTTTTTTGATATTTCCTGTAATTCATTCTTTTCCATAATTTTTTCCTCTTCTATCTATTTTGCGAGATTACTCATTAAACTTAACAATATTTTCTGTATTTAATACAAAGTCATAATAGTTTAAGTCCAGTCTCTGGGTCCATCCTATACGGTTCCAGAAGGCATTCCCGATATCATTTTTAGTAAATGCTATGAGACTGACCTTACTGATTTTTTCTTTTTTAAGAGCTTCCATACAAAAGACAACCATCTTGGTTCCTATCTTCATGCGTCTGAATTTCGCATCCACACATACATGATACAGACAGCCTCTTCGGCCATCATGTCCCGACAGAATCGCACCAACGATTTGTCCCTCATATTCAGCAACAACACTTATGCCAGGATTTCTCTTAATAAATCGTTCAACTCCCTCCCTTGAATCATCAATGCTTCGGAGCGCAAAACCACTTATTTTACACCACAGGGCATATACCCCGTCGTAATCCTCTATTGTCATGGCCCTTATGACCATTTTTTCTTCTTTCATAATATCCTCACTAAGGCTGCTTACGACTTTTCCATCTTTCATACAGGTTTTCCCAGACAGAATCGTCCACATACAGATTGCCTTTTCCCACGCCCAAATCAATATCTGGTTTGTTGACACCATGGAAATCCGATCCTCCTGAAATTAACAGGTCAAATTCCCTGGCCAGTTTTTTGATATCTCTTTCGTCCGAAGATGTGTAGGTGGAGTATATAGCTTCTATTCCATCAAGTCCTGCTTCCTTCATACTGGAAACAAGGCATCTCAGCGTGTCCTTTCCCAATCCATACAAAATGGGATGGGCCAGTATTGCCACTCCGCCCCCTGCGTGGATAAATCTCACCGCATCCTCAGGGGTAACCTTTTCCCTGGGTACAAAGCATGGACAATGATCGCCAATATATCTCTCAAAAGCTTCCTTACGACTTTTTACATATCCATTTTCTTCCAGATATGCCGCATAATGAGCTCTGGTTATCATAGCCTCCGGATAGGCCTCCTGGAGCTTTTGATAGGTAATATCAACTTCGGCCTTTTCCTGAAGCAGTCTACACATCTTCTCATTTCGGACTACTCTGGAATCAACAAAATCCTGCAGTCTGTCTGCAAAATCTCTTGCCTTATAATCTATAAACAATCCAACTACATGTACATCTCTCTCAGCAGTTCTGCCATGTTCATTGGAAATATCAGCATTATTGCTAATTCTGTAAGCTGTAGAAAACTCAATACCTGGTATTACATCCACACCAGTTTCACGTCCGCATTCCATTGCCTCATCCAGTCCATCAATGGAATCATGGTCTGTGATGGCAATATGCTTAATCCCCTTCTGTCCTGCCAGCATCACAAGCTCTGAAGGAGACAGACTTCCATCTGATTTATTTGTGTGTGTATGTAAATCAACCATCTGTGCTTACTTCTTTTTTCTAAATAATAGTTTTGCTAATTTGTGTCCACCTGGTATAGCGTTAAGGTTTTCTTCCTTAATTCCCCCCATTGCTAACAATGATGCTTCATTAACAAAGAGTGCTATTGTCATAACAATTACCAGTGTGATTCTGTTGCTTCCTATATACTTTATCAGTATTTCATATAATACCTTTGATTCCACACCTGTTATCAGCGCTGCTAGGGCAGGCAGGAAAAAGGTCTGATAATATTCCTGTCTGTATCCCAAATGCTTTCTAATGGAAGCAGAATTAAGAACACACATCAGGAAGGAGTAGATTATCATTGAAATCGAAAGACTGTATACTCCAAAATTTGTTGTAAGTAGTAATCCCACCAGGATCAAAGCCTGGATAATCAGAGCAATCACTGCATTTTTCAATGGCTCCCTAACCTTGCCTGTGGCCTGGAGTACACCATTGCTCACTGTTGACAGGGCATAGAACACTACTGTAATTCCTATGGTAGCCAATAGAATTGATGCTTCATTCAGTGATTCCTTCTGGGGGAACAAAAACTCTGTAATTGGTCTGGCCAAAAAGATGAATGCCACAGCCGAGGGAATGGCAACTCTCATTGTAACCCTGATTGCATTTTTGATTCTTGATTCCAGTCTGTCCTGCTCTTTTTTTGCATAAGCAGCTGAAATAACCGGGATCAGCGCGCTGGACATGCTGGCCGCCAGAGCAATGGGAATATTGGAAATAATAACAGGCTTTCCTGCAAATATTCCGTACTGGGTAACCACCTGAACCTGACTTATATTTTTTACATGCATCAGGATTCTTTGATATATATTCTGATTCAGGGGAGTGCACAGATTATATACAAAGGTACTCATAATTATGGGAGTTACGATTGTAAATATCTCCCTGTATATTTCTCTGTAGCCCTCTGCACTTTCATCCATGTCCTCAAGCTCCAGCTTTTTCATCTCTTTTCTGTTAGGGAAAAAGATACAAAGCATGAATATGAGGCCTGTTACAACTCCGACTCCGGTTCCTACTGCGCTTCCCGCAGCTCCCATCACTGCCCTGGTTGTACCGGTTGCTCCCTCTACCCATGAGATAAACAAATAAGCCGCTCCAATACTTACAGCTGCATTCAAAATCTGTTCGATTATCTGAGACAGGGAGGTAGGCACCATATTGCCCTGAGACTGAAAGTATCCTCTCAGGGTTCCCAACAATCCGGAAAAAAAGATTGTGGGGGCAAACACCCTCATTACAATAACCGCATTATCTGGAACCAGTGCACTTGCAAAAGTAAATGCTAACAGTGCGCATATGCCACCTACAACAACTACATATATAATGGCACACCTGAAAACCCTCATGGCATTTTTATACTGCTTTAGGGCCAGCTTGCCAGAAATAATCTTGGACACTGCAGAAGGAATGGAGTAACTGGCAATCAGAAGAATAATTACATACATATTATAGGCACTGCTATAATATCCATTACCCTCATCCCCTATTACTGCCGTCAGAGGACTTCTGTATAAAAATCCAATTATTCTGCATATTATCCCAGCCGCTGCCAATATGCCGGCCTGGGCAACAAAATTCTTTTTATTCATATATTTCCTATGGGAATACAGGCATCAGTTTGAGACCCGCTGTCTCTTCCAGACCAAACATGATATTCATGTTCTGAACGGCCTGACCCGCTGCTCCCTTAACCAAATTATCCAGGGCGCCCATCATAATGATTCGTCCTGTTCTCTCATCAATTTTAAAACCTATATCTACAAAATTGCTTCCCTCAACCCATCTGGTCTCAGGGCACTGATTTGCACCTAATACTCTGATAAAAAATTCATCTGCATAATATTTGTCGTATGCAGCCTTGATCTCTTCATTAGTAGGAAGACTTCCATCAGCCTTCTTTACTAAAGAAGCATATTCTGTAGCCAGAATTCCTCTGTTCATAGGAGTCAGATGAGGAGTAAAGTTAATCACTACCGGCTCACCTGCTGCATAGCCCAGCTGCTCCTCTATTTCAGGTGTATGTCTGTGGCTTGCCACTCCGTATGCCTTGATGCTTTCATTTACTTCGCAGTAAAGATTTGCCACCTTGGCACCTCTGCCTGCTCCACTGACACCACTCTTTGCATCCACAATGAGAGTTGCCGGATCAATAAGTCTTTCCTTAACAAGTGGATAGGCTGTCAGGATTGAACAGGTTGTATAGCAGCCAGGATTTGCAAGCAGTCTTGTGCTCTTAATATCCTCTCTGTTTACTTCACACAGACCATATACTGCTTTTTTTATTAATTCTGGCGACTTGTGCTCAATTCCATACCATTTTTCATATACTTCTACATCTTTGATTCTGTAATCAGCTGACAGGTCTACAATCTTAACCTTGCCAAGTATCTCCTCATTGAGGATTCCTCCCAGATAGCCCTGGGGAGTAGCTGTGAATATAACATCAGCCTCATCAGCCAATGCTTCAAAGTCATCATCCTTGCATACATTTTCTACTATTTTGAAAAAGTTCTTATATATATCAGAGAATTTCTGATCTACATATGATCTGGAGCCATACCATACTATCTCTGCCTCTGGGTGATTCATAAGAATCCTGACCAGCTCTGCTCCTGCATATCCTGTAGCACCAATAATTCCTACCTTAATCATAATTGCATCTCCTAATCTAAATTGAACGTTGTCTTTGCTTTGGCGCTTTTTGTCACCCATTCAGTCTGCATATTTATGCATCAACATGGAATACTTTGAAATTAAAAAAAGTGCCCCGACAGCTTTCATAGTATAGAACATTATGTTTTTGGTGTCAACCGTATAATTATTCATTATTTTTGCATATTATTCATATTTTTCTCATTTTTATGCATTTTAGGGGTTGCTTTATGAATCGAATTGGTATATAGTATCCATCAGTGAAGACGAGCAGTATCATTTTGCTTATCTTACAGATTAATTAGAACATATTTTTTTAATAAAGAGGAGAAACATCATGAAGGAAAAAGTAATTCTTGCTTATTCAGGTGGTCTTGATACAACAGCTATCATTCCCTGGTTAAAAGAAAATTTTGATTACGAAGTAGTATGTGTCTGCATCGACTGTGGACAGGGCGAAGAGCTGGATGGTCTTGAGGAGAGAGCAATCAGCTGTGGCGCAGCAAAGCTTTATATAGAAGATGTAACAGATGAATTCTGTGATGAATATGTGGTTCCCTGCGTACAGGGTCACTCAGTATATGAGAACAAGTATCTCTTAGGTACTTCCATGGCACGTCCTGTTATTGCTAAGCGTCTTGTTCAGATTGCCAGAAAAGAAGGTGCAACAGCTATCTGTCATGGTGCTACCGGTAAGGGTAATGACCAGATTCGTTTTGAATTAGGTATCAAGGCTCTCGCTCCTGATCTTAAGATTATTGCAGCATGGAGAAACGAAAAGTGGACTCTTGATTCTCGTGAAAGCGAAATCGAATACTGCAAGCAGCATGGAATCGATCTTCCTTTTGATGCTTCACATTCATACAGCCGTGACCGTAACCTGTGGCATATCTCTCACGAAGGACTTGAGCTGGAAGATCCTGCCAACGAGCCTAACTTCGAGCACCTCCTTGTATTAGGAACAACTCCTCAGAATGCTCCTGAAGAGGGTGAATATGTAACCATGACCTTTGAAAAAGGTATCCCTACTTCAGTAAATGGCAAGAAGATGAAGGTTTCTGATATCATCCGCGAGCTTAATGCACTGGGTGGCAAGCATGGTGTTGGTATTGTTGATATCGTTGAAAACCGTGTTGTTGGTATGAAGAGCCGTGGTGTGTATGAGACTCCTGGTGGAACAATTCTTTACGAAGCACATCAGCAGTTAGAGGAGCTCATCCTTGATCGTGATACATATCGTACAAAATGTGAGATGGGCAATCTCCTTGCTCAGATTGTATATGAAGGAAAGTGGTTCACACCTCTTCGTAAGGCTGTAGTAGCTTTCATCCAGTCTACACAGGAATATGTAACTGGCGAAGTTAAGTTCAAGCTCTACAAGGGCAACATCATTAAGGCTGGTACTACATCACCCTACACACTTTACAATGAAAGCATCGCAAGCTTCACAACTGGTGACCTGTATGATCACCATGATGCAGAAGGTTTCATCAACCTGTTTGGTCTTTCAAGCAAGGTTCGCGCTATGAAACTTACCGAAGCTGGTATGCCTCTTGAATAAATCAGTATAATTAACATACAAAGACCTGCAGAAAAACCTGCAGGTCTTTATTATTTCGATAAGTATTTTTTTATTAATCAGGTCATGGCTGTAAGTATAATACCACCATCATTGGCATACATTGAACTGATGCCAGCCGTATCCAGAATCTGAATATTCAAATCCGGTAGTCTGTCCAGAATTGCTTTTCTAACACTTTCAGCTCTTTCAAGGCAGTTACAGTGACTAATCATGATACTCTTCTCAGTTCTATCTACAACCTTTTCCAAATCGGCCATCATATAGTCAACCATCTTGGCCAGGGCCTTTCTGGTTCCGATACCCTGTCCCATCTGAATAATTGTTCCCTCAATAGCCGACATAACAGGCTTGATTCTAAGTGTGCTGGCAACCATGGCCTTAACCTTGGACATACGGCCATTTTTTCTCAGGGTCTCCAGATTGTCCAATACAAAGTAGGTCTTCATATGATCTCTGTGATCATTAACACTCTCAACCACCTGCTCAAAATCTTTTCCTGCCTCTTCAAGTTCCATAACCTTAAGTGCCAGCTGGGTCAGACCTACGCTTGCACTCTGAGAATCAATAATGGCAATCTTCTTACCAGGATTCTTTTCCAGAGCCATTTCACTACCTACCACTGCAGAATTATAACTTCCGCTTAAGTGGCTTGAAAGTGTAATAATATATATGTGATCAGCCTCTGTCTCACAGGCCTGTGCAAAGCTTGCCGGTGAAGGGCAGGCAGAGTGTGGACACTGCTCGCAGGCAGCTACCTTCTCCAGAAATACCTTCTGGTCAAAAGTATCGTCATCCATCACTTCATAATCACCAACAGTAAGCACCAGAGCTATTCTCTCAAAGCGTTTGTCATCCTTAAGATTCTCTGGCAGCTCACCGCAACTATCCATAATAATTTTGTAACTCATAATCCATTTCCTCTACGTAGTTTTTAATACTACGTCATGATAACATGGATATTTGAGTTTGTAAACCAAAACCCCACTAGATTAGTACGATTTTAAACAAGCCATTGTGGGTAATCAGAAATAGCAATACAATTTGTAGTAATAGTACCAACGGCATCCCTATGAGAAACTTAATCTTCCTTATCTTATGATGCCAGATTTTCATGCCCAACAGACTGCCTATACTTCCTCCAATAATTGCAAGAATAAAAAGTGTAGACTCGGAAATTCTAAACTGATCCTTAATCGCTGCTCTTTTATCCCAGCCCATTATAATAAAACTCACCAGGTTTATTACCACTGCATATATAGTTAATATATCTCTTGCCGCCATGTTTGTTTTCCTTTCTCCAGCCCCGGCGTAAGCGTAGCTCACAATGAGCCCTTACTGTATTGGTTCAAATACCGCTATGGCAGCCACACCACCTGTAACTACCTGCACTGAAATATCGTTTTCAGGAACCATACGGCCATCTGACAACATCCAGCCATTAAACCTGTAGCCTTCATTTGGGATGGCTGACAGTTGACAGCCAAAATCGGTAAAATATCTGCCTGACCACTTTCCATCCTCATCCAACTCAGTAGTCATATTATTAATCAGTATTTCTCCCCCCTCAGGGTTGGTTGACATAATTGCCACAGTTTCCAGCGTTCCCTGCAGATTGAAATACTTCTTCATTTGCCAAATTATCCATTCGCCTCTTTCATCATAGAAGCTTCGCAGATTCTCAAGCTTGGCATGATAGTTTCTGTCAGAATACCTGCCATAAAAGTACCTGTCATAATTTTTATATACTGCGTCCTGAATTCTAGTGGCCTGATTATTAATAATAGCTTCTGTCCGTTCAGGATAAAATCGGGTATTAATTAAATCCAGCACTCTGGTAACAAATTTTTCTGCAAACAGTGGATTACTCTTAGCCTTGTTCCAAAATACACTATGCTCATCCAGGTAGGAGAAGCTGTCAAAATCAATGGCCTTTCGAGTCATTCCGCCCCCTTCCCAGTTTAGATCAAACAGCATCCATCTCCACTTGCAGTCCCCATAGGCCGAGTCATTATCCTGTTTTCTGGTTTTCCAAAAGGCTTCATTTATTTCAGGCCAGTCATTTACTCTTGCCAAAAGTGTCATGGCACCATAGTAAGATGTAAAGCTATCCATATCCGCCAGCCCAAAAAAGTCGTCAGTCTCTAAAAGCTTTGCATATTCAGCGTCAGCTTCCCTGTCTCCAACCTCGGCCTCTCTGTTCTTTATCATGAGGATATTGTCATCGGCCACGTTAAAATGCTCACCAATGTATTTTTCATTGAACTTTTCAGTTATATAATACAGTCCCCAAAAATCACCATTCAAAAATACATAAGCAGGTTTCATATCCAGGGTGGCAAAATCACAGTCGCGAAATACCTCCTGAACCAGGGGGTCCCTTAGCTTTGTAATATAGTCATCTCCATTAGAATACAAAATCAGCTCTTCTTTGGAAGAGTCTCCAAAAATGTTACTAAAGGTGCAGCTGCTTCCCTTAAAATCCCGGGGATTCCTTAAGGACAGACTCTTTTGAGGTAGTGCCCTGGTCTCTCCCCCCTGAATACGCAATCCAACCTGGTAGGATGCAACCTGTGAAAAACTACCATCAGCGTCTTTTGAGGAAGCATCTGCATCTTTCAAAGAAGCATCCTCATCCTTCGAAAAGAATTCAACATTAGCCTGTTTTTCCCATTCAGGTCCGTAATTCTTACAGTTATCAGCAGTATAAATTCCCTTCTGATTATCAAACAGGTCCTGTGGATTACATACAAGAGATACCACGTTCTCCAAATCAGAGTACTTTTTCTCCAGTCCAATAAAATAGGTCTTAGTCACCGTATTTGTAGACTGTCCTGTTAGGTTAGACTTTGCCCTGAACCTGATAATTGCAGCCTGATCAGCTATGTACCCAGCGCCCTCGTCATCTGGTAGCACAAACTGATTATCCCAATAATCATCATTGGAAACCTGCTTGATTCCGGCATACAGATCTCCCTCTCTCATACAGTCAGTAATTAATATAGGGCCTTCGTACACATCAGAATTCTGTGTGGGCTCGCTTCCATCCACCGTATAATATATAGTGCAAAAGGGAGCTGCCTTAAGCTCCAGTTCAAAGGGTTCGTCATAAAATCCACTTTCTACTGATGCAACAGGCTCATGACTGTATTCCCACCTGCCCTGCAGAGAAACTGGGAAATACCGTAAATATGCTATTATTCCAAAAATGGTTACAATAGAGACTATTGTAACCATTAGCTTTTTATTAAAAATCATATTAGCAAAAAGAAATTAATAATTAGTTTTATTAATTAGTAACTTACAGTTAATAATTAATTCCAGGGAGTAAAATCAAGAGTTGCAAAGTAATCATCCAAAGTCTCAGCTCTTCTGATCTGCTGAACACTTCCATCTTCTTTAAGCAGAAGCTCTGCGCTTCTTAATTTTCCATTGTAATTGTATCCCATAGAATGGCCATGTGCCCCAGCGTCATGAATAAACAGATAATCACCGGCTTCCAGTTCAGGAAGCATTCTGTCCACTGCAAATTTGTCACAGTTTTCACACAGAGATCCAGTCACATCATACTTATGATCGCAGGGTGCATCTTCCTTACCCAGTACAGTAATGTGATGATATGCACCATATATAGCTGGTCTCATCAGATTAGCTGCACAGGCATCAACTCCTGCATATTCCTTCCAGATATGTTTGAAGTGCATAACCTTGGTAATCAATGCTCCAAAGGGTGCCATCATAAATCTTCCCAGCTCTGAAAAGATTGCTACATCATCCATTCCTTCTGGAACCAGCACCTCTTCATAAGCCTTACGTACACCTTCACCGATAAGCTTGATATCGTTAGGTTTCTGATCCGGCTTGTAAGCAATTCCTACACCACCAGAGAGATTAATAAATGCGATGTGGATTCCAAGTTCCTTTTTGCATTCAACAGCCAGCTCAAAGAGAATTTTTGCAAGCTTTGGATAATACTCTTCAGTAACAGTATTACTTGCAAGGAATGCATGAATACCAAAATTCTTTACTCCATGATCTCTCATGTAAGCAAAGGCCTCCTTAATCTGAGGCTTTGTCATACCGTATTTTGCATCCTT
>DCIJ01000105.1 GCA_002315945.1 Lachnospiraceae bacterium UBA1729
AGGAAATAGTCCTCCGCGTTAGTATTTTTTTTCGCATAAATCATACCAATGATGATCATCAATCCCAGATACAGCACGAAAGCTGCCAGGATCATTCCTACATTTGCACTCATTTCTTTCTCCTCTTTTTCACAAATATTTTCCTGCGCAGGTTTTGCACTGTTGTGCGTTGTATCGCACTGTGGCGCAGTCTTTAGCGCTTTAACGCTTCGGGCGCAGATTGTATACAATAATACCATACAACTCTATACCCGTCCACAACAAAAAGTGATAATCTACGCCAGCTCTTTCATAACTTCATCCATTGTGGGAACGGAATCAGCCGCACCTGGCCTGGAAACAGCAATCGAAGAGGCTTTTGAACACAGTCTGAGAGTATCCTCAATGTTCATTCCCTTGAGAGTGGCTGCCACAAAATATCCGGTAAAGGTATCTCCGGCAGCTGTTGTATCTACAGCTTTTACCTTAAAAATGGGATGTGATGCCTGTTTCTTGGCATCCCTGTATAACACGCCTTCACTTCCCAGTGTCAGTACTATTCTGGCAGAGGGATATCTGCTTAACAGAGTGTCCAGGATTTTTTCCGGATCCTTGTGCCCGGTCATCTGCTCGCCTTCCACTTCATTAATAAGGAAGACAGATATTTTATTCAGATCAACGCAGTCCAAACCACTGTCAAAGGGAGAGGGATTCAAAAAAATCTGCATTCCAATCTCATAGGCCCTGTCAACGATATAATCCAGGAGATTAACTTCATTTTGTAATACCAGAATGTCCCCCTTGGAAAAATCCTTCAAAACCTCATCAATATATTCCTTTGTCTGCTTTCTGTTGCTTCCGCCATATAAAAGAATGCAGTTCTGGGCTTCCTTATCCACCTGGATAATAGTATGCCCACTTTTTCCCGGAATTTTCTTCAGATACTTTGTATTGATGCCATTTTTTTCACATTCTTCAAAAAAAGCATCCCCCTCTTCTCCAACCAGTCCTGCATGAAACACCGGCACACCAGCTTTTGCCAGCGCCATGGACTGATTGAGCCCCTTGCCGCCAAAGTGCGTGGCCATCTCAGAACAGGCCTGGGTCTCCTTAGGCATAACTATGTGATCCATCTGATACACATAATCATAATTTAACGAACCATAATTTAGCACCTTCATTTTTCTACCCCATTGTCTTTATTAATTTTATTCGATTCCTGTTACAGTATATTTTTCATTTTCTACTGTAGTCTTTAATACATCATCAGAAACCTCAGCTTCAAGAGTTAATACTGCAGTGCCGGCAGAATGGCTAACTGCGGCTTCCTTTACTCCGTCAATTGCTTCCAGCACACCCTTTACTCTTGCTTCACAGTGTGGGCACATCATTCCTTCGATTTTCATTGTCTTTGTCATTACTTTTTCCTCCATAATATTGTTTACATCTATATTTTCTGTTTTATCTTCCACTACTATTTTTCCTAACATTTTATCCCTGGATGAGTTAAAAATGTCAAACAGATTCAGTCTCAGTGCATTTGACACGACACAGATACTGGACATGCTCATTGCCGCTGCTCCAAGCATAGGGTTCAGTCTCCATCCAAAAATGCCAACAAAAGCTCCTGCTGCCACAGGGATTCCAACCGAATTATAGGCAAACGCCCAAAACAGATTCTCGCGGATACACTTGAGTGTGGCTCTTCCCAGACGGATAGCTGCTGGTACATCCTTCAGCTGATTTTTCACCAGAACCACATCTGCTGCATCCATGGCCACATCAGTGCCTGACCCAATGGCTATGCCAATATCGGCTCTGGTCAGCGCCGGAGCATCATTGATTCCGTCTCCTACCATGGCCACCTTGCCAAATTCCTGCAGTCTCCTGATTTCAGCCTCCTTGCCCTGGGGCAGCACTCCAGAGACTACACTATCCACTCCCACCAGATTTCCGATGGCTGTGGCAGTTCTTTCATTGTCTCCAGTTAACATAACTACATGAATTCCCATGTTTTTAAGCTGCCTGATGGCTTCAATGGAATCCTCCTTAATTACATCCGCTACAGCTATGATACCCAGCAGTTTGTCATTTTTTGCAAAATACAAAGGGGTTTTTCCTTCAGCGGCCAGTTTGTCGGCCTGTCTGGATAATTGTTCACTTATTGTTGCATGGGAACTAATGAATTCCCTATTTCCACCATATATCCTGTCTCCATCCAGCTCAGCCTCCAGACCCTTACCTGGGATAGCATTGAAATTGCTAACCTCCAGTTTGGTAATGCCTTTTTCATGAGCCATCTCAACAATGGCTTTTGCCAGGGGATGTTCAGATTTGGATTCCAGCGCATATGCGACAGTGAGAATGTCATTCTCAGTGTTCGTAATTATGTCAACCACTTTGGGCTCGCCCTTTGTAATAGTGCCCGTCTTGTCCAGGGCAACTATCTGAATACGACCACTGGCCTCCAGACTGGCAGCAGTCTTAAATAGGATTCCATTTTTTGCACCCATTCCATTTCCAACCATAATTGCAACCGGAGTGGCCAGGCCCAGAGAACAGGGGCAACTGATTACTAAAACTGCTATGGCAAAAGACAGGGCACTGCCCACACTTTCCCCCAGCAAAATCCATATGGCAAAAGTAATTGTTTCTATTATCAGCACAACAGGTACAAAAATACCTGCAACTTTATCTGCCATTTTTGCAATTGGGGCTTTGGTGGCTGCTGCATCACTGACCATCTCGATTATCTGAGCCAGGGTAGTATCACCTCCAACTCTGGTGGCCTGACACTTTAAAAAGCCTGACTGATTGATGGTTGCTGCACTTACAGTGTCGTCCTTACTTTTATCAACAGGAATGCTTTCGCCTGTCAGGGCTGCTTCGTTCACAGCACTGTCACCTTCAAGTACAATACCATCTACAGGTATACTTTCACCGGGTCTGACTACAAATACATCCCCAACCTTGACCCTGTCCACCGGGACCACTACCTCAGTACCGTTTTGTACCACACAGGCAGTCTTGGGCGTAAGCTTCATCAGACTTTTCAGGGCATCAGTGGTCTTGCCCTTCGAATAGGCTTCAAGAGTTTTTCCTACCGTAATGAGGGTCAGTATCATGGCTGCCGTCTCAAAGTAGAGGCTGTTTTTGTACTTCCAAGCCCCCTGGACTCCTTCTGTAATCTGAACCTGTGTCATCAAAAAAAGGACTGCCACGCTATATACAAAAGAAACCATTGAGCCCATAGCCACCAGAGTGTCCATGTTTGGTGCCAGGTGAATGGCTGATTTAAAACCACTCACAAAGAATCTCTGGTTAATAACCATGACTATTGCAGCCAGAATTAACTGGAGAATTCCAAGGGCCACCAGATTTTCTTCCATAAACTTAGGAATTGGAAATCCGGCCATGTTGTGACCCATGGCAAAATACATCAGTACCAGCAGAATCACTACAGAGTATCCAAGCCTCTTTTTCATCTGTTTGACCTGTGCATCTGTGATTTCATCCAGATCTGGGGTTGTATTATGGGCTGTGGTTGCATTATG
Organism: Lachnospiraceae bacterium UBA1729; assembly: GCA_002315945.1. Lineage (GTDB taxonomy): Bacteria > Bacillota > Clostridia > Lachnospirales > Lachnospiraceae > UBA1729. The sequence goes on from DCIJ01000105.1 coordinate 3,534, forward strand.
GGCTGCGGTTGCATTCTGACCTTCGATTGCGTTCGGGTCTGAGATTGCATTCACACCATTATCATTTTTTTTAACACTTGCCTGGTAGCCTGCCTTTTCCACAGCTTCTATTATAAGAGCATCGCTTACATCGCCTTCTATTCCCATTGAATTAGTCAGGAGGCTGACTGCGCAGCTTTCAACTCCAGGGATTTTAGAAACTGACTGTTCAACTCTGGCAACGCAGGCTGCGCAGGACATACCTGTTACTGAATACTTTTTCATAATTCGCAAATACCTTCATCTCTATTTCATGATTTTTTGCAATAAGGAGTCTAATTCATCAATCACATCGTCATCTCCTGATTTGATTCCCTCGGCCACGCAGGAATGGAGGTGCTTGTTCAGCAGGAGCCTGTTGAAGCTGTTGAGGGCTGAGTTGATGGCAGATACCTGATTGATAACATCCAGGCAGTAGGCATCATTCTCCAGCATGTTCTGAACGCCTCTGACCTGTCCCTCTATACGTTTGAGCCGGTTCATCAAATCCTTGAATTCTTTTTCCGATCTTGACTTCTTCTTGCTGCATGCCGGGCAGCAGGCTTCATTATTATCCTTGCCCATGCTCATAACTTTTTCCATGGCCTTTTCCTTGCCCATACTATTATTATCAATACTGTTCATATCTTCTCCTCATGAAATCGCTACTGTTTCTATCACAGCAGCAAACAAATATACCCCCACAGGGTATCTAATGAGATAATATACCCTATGGGGGTATGCGTCAAGCATAAATATTTTTTTATTTTAAAATTTCAAACAGCCCATCTTTATTACAGTAATAGAATATTTTTCTAACACCTCTGATTTTAAATCTGGCTTCCGGGTTTCCTTCTGGATACAACTTGATAAGCTGCAACCCATCAGAAGACAGGGCCGCAATAAATGATATGTAGTGGTCCTTTGTCATTTCATGATTAATATGTATGAAATACTCATCTTCGATTCTTTCAATTACTGCATTATGTGCTTCTTCTGCTTCTTCAGGAACAAGCATGATTCCATGACAGCTGATGGCCCCCTCGCCCATGGCATGAATTACATTGCCGCAGACTGGACATACATAAAACTTTGATCTGAGCATATTAGCAGACACATTCATATTTGATACAGCATTTCCCGACAAAAGCTCAGTTATGGATATTCCAAAGGCTCCGGCTATGGGCTCCAGCAGTGTAATATCCGGATACCCCTTACCGGTTTCCCATTTTGAAACAGTCTTGTCAGATACGCAGAGTTTTTCAGCCAGCTCTGCCTGGGTCATCTTTCTTTTTTCCCGCAGTTCCTTGATAACTGCGCCAGTTACATATTGGTTCATTTTTCCTCCTGTACCGTAGTGCCATTGTGGGCCATGGCCGGTGCAGGACTAATCCCACACCTATGTGCACTTTGGCTTACTACTTACCAACTATTCATGATTTTACAATCCGGTGTTTGTTTTCTACAAGAAAAATTATAGTGACCTGTCAGCAAAGATAAACCTACTTTGCGTAGAGTTGGCGAATTCGCCGGTCTTGTGCAATCGAGAATTATGAATTAGCAAAGCCCTTGTATGCATAATAACGCGCTGGACTCATTAAAAAAATAGTGCTAAGCATCAGCCTAACACTATCATAAGTCTATATCTATTTTGCAATTCTACAAATTCAGTAGTCCCACAAAATACGTCTTCGTAAGCTTTCTAAATTCGGTTAACATAATCAAAGATGGGCTTATTGTCCTCACTCCACTCAACCTTCATCTTGTAGGCATGTCTGTTTGGATCATATAGAGGATCGCCTTCTATCTCGTCATACTGTCTTGCATGGAATACGCAGACATCTGTCACACCATCTTCGGCTTTAACAAAAGAATTGTGTCCGGGCCCCAGCATTCCCTTTTCCCAATCTGTTGATAGCACTGGAAATCTCTCTTTTTTCCAAAGCTTGGGATCCAGGAGGTTGGCATCCTCATCAATACTTAACAGACCCATGCAGTAGCACACACCTGTTGATGATGCAGAAAATGTTACAAAGAGCTTGCCATTATGAGTCAATACCGCAGGACCTTCGTTTACCCAGAAATCAACCCTCTCCCAGTCATAGTCAGGAGTAGTTAACAGTACCTGCTCGGTGCTCAGCGTACAGGGATCAGACATCCTTGCTATGTACAGGTTAGATATTTTTTTGCCAACGCTAACCTTTTCAGCCCATATGCAGTACAGCTCACCCTTATTTTCAAATACAGTCATATCCAGTGAGAAGTCCTGGAAAGAAAATTCTTCACAGGGCTTAGGCGTTCCCATCTCTGTCCAACTGTCATTTATTGGATCCTGTCCATCACACTTCAAGACATAAGGACGCAGCGCCCAGATGTCATCAACTCTTGAACCAGCATAGTAAATATACCAGTTTCCTCTGAGATAATGCAGTTCCGGCGCCCAGATGTGCTGGCTCATTATTCCCGTTTCATGCTTGTGCCAGATTTCTTTTTCTTCTGCTGTGGCCAGTCCATCGATTGTATCTGATTTTCTCAATACAATTCCATCATATGCAGGAACAGAGGCTGTGAAATAGTACGTGCCATCTGTGTGTCTGTACACATATGGATCTGCTCGCTGCGTAATAAAGGGGGTATTGTATTCTGTCTTCTTAAAATTGCTTATATTCATTACTATTCTTCCTGTTTATCAGTCATTCGCATCCCGCTTATTGTACTAAACACTCCGATTACTTACAACTACTAACAAATACTTACAAGCACTAACCATTAACTGTTATTTGTCGAACTGGCGATTATTCAACACCCCATTACCGGTTATAGTTTAAACTGGCTAATTTCCAGCAAACCGTCCACAATTTCTTCTGCACTGACTTTCAGAATTGTTTCACCCTTTTCGGCATTAGCCCCCTTGGGATTGCCGCCTATTCCAATAGGTTTTCCTTCCTGGGTCTTCCAGTCCTCCGACATCCAGCTTATTGTACAACCTCCATATGGAGCCAGCTTTTTTAATCCAACAAAGGAAGTTGGTTCCCCTGCCTCAGATACAGATAAATCAACCAGACTTTCATCCACTGCCATAACCATTGAGGTTTCCATTTCGCCTCCATGAAAATCATGGATATTTCCTTCCGAAATGGTCGCCTTCACCTCCGGTCTTGAAAAAGCCCCCGAGGATATCACAAATGCCATAAGACCCAGGTCAGCTCTGACTTCTCTGCTCAGCACCTGAACCACAGGAGCATTTCCCCCATGGCATATTAGAAAAGCAATCTTTTTAAAACCGTGTCTGGAAATGCTTTCACAGATATCATATAAAATGTGGTAATAAGTTTCTGGCCTGAAGGTTATTGAACCGCAAAAATTCTTATGCTCTGTGCTAAGTCCTACTGGAATAACCGGAAAAATAAGCATAGGAAAATCCTCACGCCCTATTTCTCTGAAGCGGTCCACCACATGCCTCACCATCGCCTCCGCAATAATGTCGTCTGTTCCCAACGGTGCCTGATTGCCATGCTGCTCCAATGCACCGAGAGGAATCAGGATTATGGTATTTTCCTTGTCCACTTTTTCCATCTGAAGTCTGGACAGATCTCTGTAATTCCTAATCATTTATTGCTCCATTCGCACTTGTGCGACGTAAGTTCCCTTCTCCGATGCTTCTAATAGCAGCTACATGAACCAGGCGGTCATACAGCGCATATCCAACAACACAGTTCAGAGTCTTTTTAATCAGATTAAAAGGAACTGTTGCCAGAATGATAAAAGTAGGCAGATTCTTAATTGCCGGGTTAAAGGCACTTACTGCTTGTACTACTGAATCGATATCTGTTCCCATAGCTTTTGCATAGAGTGGAAGTGTAATAAAAGCATTAACAAAGCATGAAGTAATAATTCCAAACACTACGCATACTGTGAGCGATTCTGCTACAGCTCTGCCAGTCTGACCACGTTTTTTATATACAATCCATGTGGGCAGGACAAAAAATGCGATACTAATGAGGTTAGCAATTTCCCCAACAAATGCTGTGTTGGTACCTACTGTTATCAGCTTGATCAGAATCTTTACAATTTCAACACAGGCTGCAGATGCCGGACCCATTAGGAAAAGTGCGATGATGCTTGGTACATCAGAAAAATCTATCTTGTAAAATACCGGCATCAGTGGGAGTGAAAACTCCATAGACATTAGTGCGCCTGCTACTGCAGCAAGCATTGCTGTTGTGATGAGCTTCTGTGTGCTCCATTTTGATTTTTTCATTAAAAAATCCTCCTGTAATTTTATTGCAAAAGAAAGAAATCTTCTGCGATAAAATTACAAGAGGATAGAATTATCTCTTGCTCATTTCTTCTCTCATCCAGACTATACTGTCGGTACTGGAATCACACCAGTTCAGCCACTCTCAAGGATTGTATGGTATCACTATTCCTATTCAAGTAGGTCGTGGACTAGCCAAAAGGCATCACCACCGGTGGGGAATCACACCCCGCCCCGAAGATTTATATTCTATTTGCTTAGCTCATATTAAACCCTTGGCGTATACTTGTAAACAAAAAATTGAAATCTTGTTTTCTTATCTGGGTTTAGGTTGGGTTTGGGTTGGGCTTAGGTTTGGTCTTTAGCGTGATTATTGTAGGTTTACATAAAATTTATCAATTAACGCCGATGCTTCTTCAATTGGATTCTTTGCCATATCAATCCAGTGAATATCCTTACGCTTTCTAAACCAGGTCATCTGCTCTTTCGCCAAATGCCTAATTTCCATAAACAGCTTATTATAAAAGGCCTCGAAACTATCAAACTCACCTCGAAGATACATCAGAATATATCTGTATTCTAGCCCCAGTCCAAACAGGAATTCATCTGTAGCGCCCTGTTCTCTAAGTCTGATTACTTCCTCCAGCATTCCCTGCTTTAGTCGCCTGTCCAGTCGCTCTTCGATTCGTCTGTACAACACTTCCCTGGGCCAGGTCACCCCAATTACCAGTGTCTCATATCTGGGTGTATTAACTCTATCCTCTGTATTTCCCTGAAGTGCCCGCTCCACTGCACGTTCAACACGTCGCTTATTTTTCAAATCAACCTTTGTTAGTGCTTCAGGGTACTTTTCTTCCAAAATAGATATTAGCTCTTCCAGACTCTTTGATGCCACTTCTTCTCTAAGCTTTATGTCAACCAGTTCTTTTTTTATATTATACCCGTCAACAATGGAATTGACATACAATCCCGTCCCGCCAACCAGGAATGCCTTATTTCCTCTTGAATGGATTGCGTCAATACTTTCATATGCCAGGTCCTGAAAATCTGTCAGCGAAAAGAAATCATTGGGTTTTGCCACATCAATGAGATGATGAGGCACTCCTTGCATTTCTTCCACTGTTACTTTTCCAGATCCCAAATCCAGGCCCTCAAATACCTGTCTGGAATCAGCAGATACGATTTCAGCACCATATTTTTTTGCAAGCTCTATACCAAGTCCACTCTTTCCCGAAGCATTTGTTCCGGCTATTACCACTAGTTTATTCATTAAATGTTGTACTCACTTTTCAAGGATATTATATTTTACATTAATGGTCGCACCACAGAATATATCACATCAAAGGTCGCACCGCAGAGTATATTTTTTTATACTTCTCATACTGCGCCATATATTTTTCGTGCAACCCCTGCCTTGGCTCATAGGTTGCCACAGACTTTACCATTACAGACGCTGCATGCGGCAGATCTTCAAATAATCCCACAGCTATTCCTGTAAGCATAGCCGAGCCAACTGTCCCTGCATCCACGGTTTCCAGAGCAACAATGGGAAGATTTAACATATCTGCTTTCATCTGCATCCACACCTTGGAATGGGCTCCTCCACCCGTGGCCTGAAGCTTGGAAAATCTAACTCCTGAAGGTTTTAGATACTCACAGTTAAGTACCATCTCGTATACAACACCTTCCATACACCCTCTGTATATTTCTGCTACAGAGGTATCTGTTGTCAGCCCAAGTATTACTCCTTTTGATCCTGTATCCATGTAAGGAGTGGCTGCACCGGCAAAATGGGGCATCACTAAAAGACCTGACGGCTCCTCTCCATGTGTGTCAGCATATTCTTTTTCCAGAATTTCATTGACCGATAGTCCTATTTGTTTTGCCTCTGACTTCTCTTTTTTTGCAAGAGTCTGCGTGCACCACTGCATCAGAGCCCCTCCAGAATATGAAAAGGCATAACACACGTATTTTCCCGGAACCACATAAGGGACCACTGCAAAATTCCCCTGAGTCATTACTGACATATCAGGTATTTCATCATATATGGGAGTTATGCACTGCACCGTTCCCGCTCCGTCCACCGCAGTGTCAGAAGAAAAAACACCTGCACCTACGGCTGCAGAAATCTGATCATGGCTGATGCTTACTATCTGCGTATTTGCATCCAACCCGGTTCTATTAGCGGCTTCCTCTGTTAACGTTCCGGCAACTGTCCCCGAAGGAACAGGGGTAGAAAAACGATTTTTATCAATTCCGGCCGCATCAAATATTTCCTGGCTCCAGCAGAGATTTCTAATATCCAAGCCCATAGTTCTGGCTGCTAGAGAATAGTCAATTTGAGCCCTGTTAGTCAGATGAAAAACAATAAAATCCTCAATTAGAAATACATGCTTTATCTTTGAAAATAGTTCCGGCTCATTTTCTTTTATCCACATTAATTTGGGCAGGGAATACATCTCATGGGGTTTGACCCCTGATATCTGTGCGGCTCTTTCGGGTGAAATTTTTGAACAAAGTTTTTCAACCTGATCTACCCCGCGTGGATCAGTATACAGCAAAGAAGGGCGTAGTGCTTTACCAGCTTCATCACAGGCTACAAAAGTCTCTCCAAAGCTGGTAACGCCGATTCCTTCAATTTGAGGATATTGCGTAGCCATTTCCATAATAACTTCATATACTCGGGACAGGATTTCATTCGCATCAATTTCATGTCCAGCTGACTTTATCAAGGCAGGATAATCTCTATATGATTTGGCCAGCTGATTTCCTCTATCATCAAAGACAGTCAGCTTACAGCCCGTGGTTCCGATATCTAATCCTCCAATATACATTGCCCACTCCTTAACAGATTACATGTCCATAAGAGCAAAGGTCTTCATAGCTGCCTTCACATTTTCTTTCATGGCCTTTGTTCCTGTAGCTACTATAGATGAGTAGAAAAGCGGTTCCTTCTCATCTAAAGAATCAATATATTCCTTAACTGCGCTACCACCGGATTTATCCATATATGTGAAATAGTTTATTTTTTTAACACCAGCTTTAATACAGGTATGGAAATCTTTGGCACTAACTCCAGATCCACCATGCATGACAACGGGTATCCCGTCTGTTTCAGAACGAACATTTTTTACCACATCAAAGTCAAGCTTTGGTTCACTCAAATAAATACCGTGGGTGGTTCCAAAAGAACATGCAAGTGCATCTACACCAGTCTCCACTACAAAGCTTCTTGCCTGAACTGGGTCGGTATAAATCTTAGTATCATCATCTGCTCCAGCACCTTCATCACCTGCACCAGACTCTCTCTTACCCATTGATCCAAGCTCTGCCTCTACTCCACAGTCATACATGCTGGCCATTTCTACAGCTGCTCTGGTATTTTTAAGGTTCTGCTCATAAGGAAGAGTTGACCCATCATACATGATTCCAGTGAATCCAATTTCCAGAGCCTTCTTCAGGTATGTAAGATCCTCACCATGATCCAGATGTACACATACCGGAACGCTTGCTTTCTTGGCATGTTCAACCATAATAGGCCCCATTACAGACACTGGTATCCAGGGTTCATGGCACTGTGCGAACTGAATAATAACTGGTAAATCCAGTTCTTCTGCTGCCCCAATAATAGCCACAAGGCTCTCTAAACTAGGGGTGTTAAAAGAACCAATCGCAATGCTTCTCTCCTCTGCGATAGCAAGAATTTCTCTTAAATTTACTAACATGTTCCCTCCTCAAAATCGTAAATTTCATTCATTGTTTTTTCTTTTATTTCATCCGTCTGAGCTTCCAACTCCTTCAGGTATTTTTTCATTTTGGGATAAACCGTCATATCTTTATAAATAAAGAAAGCCGCGCAGGCGAACAGGAACAATGACAGTGCTGTTGAAAACTGTGCCGAAACTCCTATGGCCGGCAATGCCTTATATATTGTGGCGCCCGAACCAATCAGCGATACTATTGTCCTGAGATACGACAAATGCGTTCTGCTCACAGACATATTGGAATTATAAAATGCCAGTTTTGTTCTAATAATGGATAGTTCTGTTCTTTGTCTGGCAAGCTTATCCTGATTAATAGCAAACGCTCTTTTGGTTTTCATGTTTTCAGGTACTTCTGTTCCCATTCGATTTCTGCTCCCTATTTTTGGGGTTTATTTTGTCCATTTTTTTGATTTAATTTACGAAAACAAACACCAAAATATGCTATTATTTGAGTATCAATTTAGGCAAATATATTTATTACAATTATGATACAAACGCCTCTTTAATTCAAGTTAGCTGTAACATTCATTACTCAGGAAAAACTTAAAAACATTACAAACTTACGAGGAGAGAAAAGACATGGAAAACTTTAATTTTTATGCCCCCACTTACTTTGCTTTTGGAAAAGATCGCGAATCAGACTGTGGCCAACTAGTTAAGCGTTTTGGTGGAAGCAAGGTGCTAATCCATTTCGGGGGTGGCTCTGTAGTTCGCTCAGGTTTACTCGATCGTGTGAAGGAATCTCTTATCAAAGAATCTATTCCTTTCCTTGAACTTGGAGGAGTAAAGCCCAATCCCAGAAGCGGTCTTGTATACGAAGGGATTGACCTGTGCAGAAAAGAAAATATCGACTTTGTCCTTGCAGTAGGTGGTGGATCTGTTATTGATTCAGCCAAGGCAATCGCAGCAGGAACTGTATACGATGGCGACTTCTGGGATTTCTATGAAGGAAAAGAAGTTACCAAAGCTCTGCCTATCGGAACAGTATTAACAATTGCAGCCGCTGGTTCAGAAGGTTCACCCGACTCTGTTATTACCCGAGAAGAAGGTATGCTTAAGCGTGGAGCAAGTGGCGAAGCTTACAGGCCCCGATTCTCAGTATTGAATCCTGCTCTGACTGAAACACTGCCTGCATATCAGACAGCCTGTGGAGTAACCGATATAATCGCTCATTTATACGAAAGATATCTTACCAATACCAAGAATGTAGAAGTAACCGACAGAATGATTGAAGCTCTTATCCTTGCAATGGTTAATGAAGCTCCTAAGGTTATGGCAAATCCACACGACTATGATGCCAGAGCAAATATTATGTGGGGCGGTATGATGGCTCACAACAATTCCTGTGGTGTTGGAAGAACCCAGGACTGGACAAGTCATACAGTTGAACACGAATTATCAGCACTCTATGACTGTGCTCATGGTGCCGGTCTTGCTGTTACTATGCCTGCAGTATTCAGATATACCTACAAGCATGACGTGTTAAGATTTGCCCAGATTGCCGTACGAGTATGGGGCTGCCAGATGGACTTTAACAACCCTGAGGCAACTGCTCTTGCTGGTATCCAGGCACTTCAGAACTTCTTGGTATCTATTGGCATGCCCAAGAACTTTGCCGAACTTGGCGCTGACGAAAAGGATATAGAGAAGCTTGCTTATACCTGCTGCTTTGGTGATGGTTCTGCTTCTGGCAAGGTTTGCGGTTTCACTACTCTTGAACAAAAAGATGTTGAAGCAATTTACAGGCTTATGCTGTAACACAGATTGCAGATAATATTCTAAGGATTCCAACTCCCGAACCAATTATTATGATATTTGTTCGGGAGTTTTTATACTCTATTCCTTTGCTATTTACTGCACTGACTGCATCAGAGCATAAAACCAGTTAGCATTTCCTGTTGAAAAATAATTATACCATGCATCTATTGTTTCTTTAGAAAATACATCCACCTTTTCTATGATCAATTTTGCAAACTCCAGACTTCCAGTTGCCGCAGCTGTAATCAGATTTCCATCAATGATCGCTGGCTGATCTACATAGTTATCCTTACCCTTATAAGTAGGACAGAACATATCCAAAAAGCCTGCCCCATTACTGGTATGCTTTCTATTATCCAAGATTCCAACATTGGCCAAAGCAACCGTAGCCCCGCAAATAGCGCATACTGTCAGCCCTTTGTCCAAAAATTCCTTCGCACAATTAAGAACGCCCCAATTTTTTTCATCAGCCCAGGTATCTGCTCCTGGTAATACCAGTACATTTCCAATTTCAGCCTTAATCTCTGAAATAGAAATATCTGGAGTCACTGTTAGTCCTCCCATAGTTCTTACTGGATTCTTAGAGTGGGAAACTGTGACAAGTTCTATTTCTTCTGCATCCTTTTTAAAGAATCTCTTTGAATTAATTTCAGCTGTCAAAAATCCTATTTCCCAGTCTGCCATTGTGTCCTGCAAATAAACGTATAGTGTTCTCATTTTTTCCTCCTGCTTTTAAGCTGTCGCATCAATTATTTAATTCATCAACTGATGCATTAATGTGTGTTTTGTTTTATTTAAGGACAGTATAAAATACAATTGTTGACACTATTATGTCAGCAATTGTAGATTATAATTAAAAAAAATCAAAACCAAACGTTAATACAGAAGAACACATGGAGAATTAGCTAACAGTGAAGGTAGAACGACTTGTAAGTATAATAATGATTCTATTAAATAAGAAAAAAGTTAATGCAAAAGAACTGGCAGAAATGTTTGAGGTTTCTCTGCGGACAATTTATCGTGATATAGAAGCCATTAATGCTGCCGGAATCCCAATCCATACTACTCCCGGTGTGAATGGGGGAATTGAGATACTGGACACCTACAAGGTGGATAAAAATGTTTTTTCCAACTCAGATCTGGCCTCTATGGTTCTTGGTCTGTCCAGTCTGTCAAATATGACTAAGGATGATAGTCTATCAGCTACTTTAGCCAAGATTAAGAGTTTTATCCCTCCAAATCAGATAAATGAGATTGAGCAGATTACCAGTCAGATTCTGATAGATTTTAGTTCCTGGGAAGGCAACTCCTCTGATTCAGTTAAAATCAATTCTATTAAAGATGCCATAACTAATCATAGGGTTCTTTCCTTTAATTATATAGGAAATGGAGGCAAACATTCCTCGCGAAATGTGGAGCCCTACAAATTAATATACAAGGGGCGCCACTGGTACCTCTATTCCTACTGCCTTACAAAAAATGAATCCAGGCTATTTAGAATATCTAGAATAAATAATTTGCAGTCATCCAATGTAAGTTTTACTCCCAGGGAAATGCCCCTTCCCCAGATGGAATATAGAGAGATTTTAAACCAGTACCAGATTTCTATTTCTTTAAGAATTGAAAAATCCATAACCGATATGGTTATGGATTACTGTGACTTTGAATATTTCCATCCCGAAGATGACAATCATTATCTGGTGGATTTTCCATTCATTGACAATGATTATCATTACAACATTCTTATGGGCTTTGGTAGCAAATGCGAGGTGCTTGCCCCAGATAACATACGGCAGAAAATGATTGGAAAAATTACGGAATTAACTTCCGTGTACAATTAAGCTTTTCTGGAAAGAAAATTGTAGTCTTGCATCCATTCCCCGGACTACTCTCTATTTCAACAGTTGCATCACACATCTGCTGAAGCCTTGATTTTACATTAATCATTCCAACATGGCTTCGACCATCATCAGGCAGAGGAGCATTTACATCAAATCCAACTCCGTCATCCTCAATTACGACCTCATGCCCTCCTGTAACCTTTCGGCTCGTAATAGTCAGATGTCCAGGGGTATCTTTACCTCTGATTCCATGCTTGACACTATTTTCAACAATCGGCTGAAGCCCCAGCGCCGGCACCTGAAATCCTGTATCCGGACAATTGATTTCAACATTTAATTTTTCTTTGAATCGCTTCTTCTCAAGCTCCACATATGTCCTGATATGCCCCAGTTCTGCCCGAAAATCAACCGGCTCAGATTTTCGCAGCGAATCCAGATTAGTCCTCAGATATTGTGAAAATAGAACCGTGGTTTCCTCAGCCTCTTCCGGATCAGTAACACACAGATTACTAATTGTTGTAAGTACATTATATAAAAAATGCGGCTGAATCTGGGAAATCATAAGCATTGCTCTCTGCTTATTTAATTCTGCCTCCTGCTCAAGAAGTCTGCTGCTACGGGTCGCAAATACATTAATATAAATTAGCATTACCGCAAACAGATAGGTCGGAAACACCAGGAAGTAGTCCCCGGTTATTACCCCTTCAATATGCGCCAACACAGGAAAAACCTGGAATGTTAATAGGATAAGTCTGTCCCTAATTGAATGTTTTTTCTCACGAAGCAATACAATCCAGATTGCAATGTAGATAACAAATGATGTAACTTCTTCAAAAGGCTCACATTTTCCGGCAATATATTCACCAGTTTTGCTCACTGTAAAGAAAAATCCAAATTTTAAATTTAACAGGTCTAAAGTCAGTTCAGCAAACAGGGCCCCCATACATATTTTATTTATTATGGGACTGGCTTTTTTATCAATATTAAGCTCTTCCCGAATATATACCCAGAAACAGTATATAAGCAGTGTTTCTGTAAAATACAGCAGGGTATCAGTCACCAGAATCCAGTTCGCCATCTCCGGATGGCCTTCGATGTATGAGCTTGCCAAATCAAAATGAAACAGAAAGCAGAGTGTGATAACCAGTCGAAAAAGAGACCGGTTCTGAGAATCCCATGGTTTATCATGGACAAGTGAAAAAATGAGAACTCCACATATTATCATTCCAGTAATGTCAATGCTAACATCTCTTATGTACTCTGGCCTAAGTCCATTAGCCTTCCATATATAACAAAACAGGAATGACATTGTAATTAAAATTGCAGCGCACACAGCGCTAACTATATACAGAACTTCTATCTTTTTATCTATCTGAACAGTCTTTCTCATTTTTACGCCCTACATTTCATCGTACAATACTGCGCCAGTTTCCTCGGCCCAACTGTACTGTTGCATGTATTCACCCTTATAGGCATTTATTCCCTCAGGCTTACCTGCCAGATAATCATAATAGTCGCATCTGATTTTATCCGTAATAATTGCCGCACCAGCTCTCTGACGGTCAAAAATGTCAGCGATTCCAAGCTCCTTGAAGGTATCCTGGATATCCTTCATTAGGGATCTGTAATATGCTGAATGATTTTCATCATCCTCCCACAAATTAATTATAACCTCATCGTTAGAACACAGGGCACCCTTCCTGTCCACAAGAAATGCAATTACTTCCTTTGACTTATTATATTTGAAGTGTACAGGCACTCCGTCAACAAATATTTCAAAGTCACCAAAACACTGTGCGCACACTTTTGGGCCTCCTGACACCATTAATGGGTACCTAAGATTATCCAACGCATGTCGCACCTGGTCCTTAGTAGCAGGTTTTAATAGATATCCACTGGCATCAACACTAAATGCATCCATGGTATACTCTGAATAACCTGTAACAAAAATCATATTCGCCTTGGCATTAAGTTTCTTAAACTTTTTTGCCAGCTCAATCCCTGTTATTCCCGGCATCTGAATATCCATAAATGCCACGTCAAA
>DCIJ01000090.1:0-124 GCA_002315945.1 Lachnospiraceae bacterium UBA1729
GCATCCTGAGCCTGCTTCTTTGTTCCAACGAAAAGAATAGTACCACCCTGTGCAACGATATCAGCTACTGCACGATAAGCTTCATCAACCTTACCTACAGACTTCTGAAGATCGATAATGTGGA
>DCIJ01000090.1:187-61126 GCA_002315945.1 Lachnospiraceae bacterium UBA1729
GTCTGGTGTCCAAAGTGAACACCTGCTTCCAATAACTGCTTCATGGAAATAACGCTCATTTTAAATTCCTCCATTTGGTTAAACTTCCGCCTGACTTCTTTCCCGATAAACCAGATAATCATCTGACACCAATCGGCCATCCGTCATGCGTGATTAATATACTTTGGGCTTTGCCCAATACAACTCGTCTAGTCTAACATAAGAAAAAGCCCATTGCAAGGGCTTTTTCACTAATTTTACTATGTAATAATATTAAGAATAAAAAATCACTGTCCGGTAAGTCTCCTGGCTATCTTTTCAGGGGTATCTCCAAGTGTCATTGTATAGTTACCGGTACTCAGTCTCTTATCATATCCATTCTGACACAGGAAGGTATCAAATACATCTGCCGATTCAACCAGTCCAAGATTTGCCAGTTTCTTACTGATTGTATAGGACCCTTCCCCAGGATATATTGTTACCACAACCTGCTTGACTTCTTTCTTTTCAGCGGTTGTATCAGTTGTCTTGTTTGATGACTTATCTTCTGTCGTATCAGTTGTCTTATTTGAGGACTTATCTGCAGTCGTATCAGTTGCCTTATTTGAGGACTCATCTGCTGTCGTATCAGTTGCCTTGTCCTCAGACGTGTCAGCTACATTTGCTTCAGACTTGTCAGCAGTTTTTTCCTCAGGCCTGTCAGCTGCATTTGCTTCAGGCTTGTCAGCCATATTGTCCTCAGCCACTTCCTCTGATTCTTTTGAAATCTCGGGATTTTCCACCAGAGCAGACAATACACCTTTGTCTTCCTCTACCATACCTAACTCTCTGGCTCTGGATTTTATTTGAGCATCCGTCATTTTATGTTTTGAATTTGCCAGTCCCAGCACAAGAGCACATACAAGCATACCCAGGCCAAGACCTCTCAGATAATATCTTAATTTCATATTAATCCTTAAAAAGTCCCAATACCAGATTAACCTCTCCAATTCCGAGACCCAGTTCTTTGGCAATAGCCATATTGGATTTACCTAATCTGTGCAATGCCAAAATACGTTCATTACTATTTACAGAACCGTTCTTATCACCAGTTCCAAAGCTTATGCCCGGCTCACGCTTTGCAGGCTTCTCTGCCTTCATACTGGCACCTTTTTCTTTACTTGATACGTCTTCCGCTTTGATCCCGGAAGCGGCATCCCCTTTAGATTCTGCTTTTTGATTTGTTGCCGACGCAGTATCGGGGACAACAGCTTTTTTGCTGCCACTCATATCAATATCACCAGCACTTGTGGCACCGGCCAACTGTTCCAGAATATTCTCCTGTCTCTTTCTCCCTCTGCCTGCCTTGGGTTTTTCCTCCACTGCAGGGATTGTTGCATACTGTGGCTCCGGTTCAGTATCTGGAGAGATCAATGTAATCTTTTCAAAATTATTCTCGGAAAACTGCTCAAAGTCATTTCTGCTTTCAACCACAGGCTCCACATTCGGCATTCTGATTTCATGTGGCATGCTAATTTCATGTGGCACGCTGATTTCATGTGGCATACCAATTTCATGCGTTTCTGCCATAACTGTTTCTTCGAGGGTAGAACTGATATTATTTATTATCTCTTTTGCCTGCTTTGTACTCTTGTCTACACTGGCAGCTGTATCTTTCAGATGAGAATGCTTATCATTGAGCATATCATACAAGAATACAGCTTCCTCATGATTTTTATGGATTGTATTTAATACAGTATCAGAATATTCACTGACAGCCATGATTTTCTCGTTAGATACTCTTTCCATGGCGCGTTCTGTTTTTTCCATTCCATAATTAATGGATTCATCTACCATACCGGATATCTGATCCTTTGCTGCGTTGAGCTGCTTTTCAATGAGTTTTCTGATTTCTTCCTCACTAAACTGCACAACTTTAGGGTCACCCTCTTCATTCCTTTTATCCGGAATAAAAAAGCTGACCACAAATATTAAAGCTCCTATGCATGATAGCAAAATTTCAAACAATGTCATGAGTATTCTACAAACCTAACATCTTAACATTTCCACGTTCTGATACAAATTTGCAATGGCTCAAATTACTCTTAACAGTCATTGATAATTCGCCAATAGCAATTACTGTACCACCTGCCACATCTCCAAAAACCTTTACAGTGGCTTTCTTTCCTTCAGCAAGTTCTTTCATAAGTTCTTCCTGCTCATCCGAAAGCTTATCCAGCTCCTGCTGTTTCATATTAAATAATGTATTTAGATTTTTTGCATAAGCCAAATGTTCCTTATCGACCTGCTGGCCCTTTTTAAGCTTTTCAGCAATGCTGGCAATAATTGGCTTTGTTTTCTTAATCACTTCAACATCTTCTGTGATTGTTTTCTGGATTTGAGCAAGTCTGGCTTTGAGCGCAGGATTTGCCCCCACCTCCAGTACAGTGTTACCTCCAGTCAACGATCCAACATTCTTGGCTTCTATACCATTGGTGGCCTGAACCTTACCACCAGTAATATTTCCTCTCTTTCCACCAACCTTGATCATATCCCCTGCACTGACATTACTATTAATAATAGAATCTGTCTGAACCGAATTGGTAGCAGATACTGATGCATTTTCAAAGAATCTGGAGACAACGTTACCACCAGAACGGATGACACCTTTGCCCATACCATTCATTCCACGGGTAATAATTACGTCACCACCTGCTTCAACCTCTGCTCCTTCAATGATTCCACCTACAGTAATATTTCCGCCTGCATGGACACTAAAATTCTCGCAGATATCACCAGATATTTCAATACTACCCTGGAACTCAACATTTCCAGTCGAATTGTCCACGTTAGAAAGCATAAGAACATCTTCAACTCTGACACGGTCACCATCAATTTTTACATGACCATCGCAGGCTGCTATCAGCTCCTTTTCATCAGCGCTAAGCTCAACATTCTTTCCATATCTGAACCTAACACTGGCAATTCCCTGTGGCTTTAATATTTCATCCTTAACAGTACGTCCTGGAACCGGAGGGGTAGGAGGAGTCATCCTGGCAAGAGTATCTCCCTTGTGAACATTCTGAATAACATTCAGATTAAAGAAATCCACACTTCCATCATCCTTCAAAGTCGGATTTATTCTAGGATTAGTGTTGAACATATACTCGATCTTGCCGCTATCTCCTGCTACTGCCGGCTCACCAACAGCAATTTCTATTTCTTCACAGTATCTTCTGTTTGCAAGGAAATCATCCAGGACACTTTCCTTAACACCGAATCTAACACCCCTGTGCCTTAAATCGTTGATAATCTCTGCCTTGTCCATAACACTGCCATCATTTGAAGGCGCGTAAAATGTACAAAAGGCAGTCATGGCATCAGACGTAATTCTAACCCTGACCATCTCTGATTCTGCACTTCCTTTACCTTTATGAAGAGGTATTTTCAAGGGCTCTGTCCCTAATTTTTTTGCATAAGCATATACAACAGGAAGCGAGAAATCTACCTTTTTCTGACTTAAATAATCTACTGCTTCTGTAACATCACATGCAGCGCCACCACTTGTGGGTGGATATAAGCATAAAAATGTCTCCTCCGGCTCATTAATTATCTGGAAATAACCGTTCATAATACATTAACCCTCACTTAAAAAGCTGGCATAGTCACCCATCTTTGTTTTCATCTTTGATAAAGCCTTTGTATGAAGCTGGCTTACCCTGGACTCAGAAACTTCCAAAACATATCCTATTTCCTTAACCGGAAGTTCTTCGTAGTAATACAATTCAATAACTCTTCTCTCTTTTTCCGTCAATATTTCAAGGGCATCCTTCAAAAGTATTGCCAGCTCTTTTTTTTCAACCGCCCGCTCAGGGCCATCAAAACGCTTCTGAGTCGAAGGCGAAGCTGCTATATCTCCACCCGCCTCAGTAAATTCATCCAAAGAAACAAGTCCTGTGACCTTCATCTGAGATTGAATATCAGCATATTCTGCATCCGTCACTCCCAGTCCCTTAGCAATCTCCTCGTCTGTTGCAGGTCTTCCTTTTTCAGCCTCAATTGCTGACTGAATCTGATCTATTTTCCTTTGTCTCTGGCGAATTGTCCTGGGAATCCAGTCCATTTTTCTGATTTGATCAAGAATGGCTCCTCTAATTCGAAGGCTGGCATAGGTCTCGAACTTAACCTCCTTGCCATAATCAAACTTGTCTATGGCATCTATCAGTCCAAGAACTCCATAGCTGCATAAATCCTCGTACTCAACATTATATCCAAGATACATTGCAAGTCGTCCGGCCACCAGCTTTACCAGGGGAGCATATTCAATAATGAGTTTTTCTCTAATTTCTTTGGATTTTGTATTTGTATACTCAATCCAGTATTTTTTTCTTGTAATCTCGTCCAATACTTAACCCCAATTTAAGTAATTTTTTATAGGACCAGGCTTAACACCCTGGTTAGAATCTACTCTTCAGATTCAGTTTCTCCGTTGAATTCTTTTTGAACAACTTCACCCTCATCAGAAACTGCAGCATTCTTTTCCTCATATTCTTTTAATGCATTGTCATACCAGAACTTCTCAAGTAGCTTTCTGATTCTGACACCTACAATATAAAAGACAACAAGTACCGAAACCAAAGTCCATAAAAATGAAACCAGTTCATCATGAACAACGAAAGCAGCGATGCCAACAGCAAGTCCTGCAATCAGCATCACTACCAAAGGAATTCTTTTATAATTTTCAGGATATTCCACCGAGAAAGGTTCTTTTTCTTCTTCGGCCTTTTCCTCATCAGTGGATATCACCTTTTTCTCTTCTGTTTCGGATAAAACCTTATCAATATCTCTGTCCACTACTAAATTGTCTTCTCCGATTTTCCTACCGCTTTTATTACATAGTCTCCTGTCTCTGGATAAAAAATAACAGTACGACCATAGCTGTCACCAGTATCTTCAGCTAAAATTGGAATTCTCAATTCTGCAAGTTTTTTCTTTGTTGCCTCAACATTCCTGTCGCCTACACGAACCATCTCATTCTTGTTCTGAAAGGCAAACATCTGAGCTCCACCAGCAATCTTGGCAACCAGCTTGCTTCTATTAGCACCCATAGCTACTATTTTATTTACCAATTCTGTAATACCAGTATCTGCGAATTTTGGAATATTAGTATTATTTTTAATAGCAGTACTGTCTGGCAACATAATGTGCGCAAGTCCGCCAATCTTTGTGCCGGGATCACGAATGGCAATTCCCACACAGGAACCCAAACCAAGCGTAGTTAATCCATTTGGCGCTGCACATACCTTCAAGTCCGCCATACCTACTTTTATAATTTCAGCCATTGATTTCTTCCTTCTCTAATTCCCACAAAATCATATCAAAAAATCTTTTGATAAGTACTACATGACACCTTTATTACTTCGATCATCCAATACCAAGGGAAGAGAGTATCTTTCCATAGGACTCAATATCCGGTACAAGAATAAAGAAACCATCGAGCTGCACATCATCCGAAAACTGATTCTGAATAAGCAAAATCTTATCGCCAATTGTTCCAAACTCTATGGCAGGAACACTTAGTATCGCCCCGGCCATATCAATTGAAAGGGCAGGAACTGAAGGGTATATCTTTAGATTAGTAATTGTAGACAGGGAATTCAGATACGCACCTGTAATAATATTTCCAATCTCCTTTAGAGCCGAAATCTCCATCTCGTCAAATTCACCATCCGGAATCTCAAATCCCATCAGTTTTGAGACAAGATGTCTTGCAGACTCCTTCTCCAACAGGAACATAATACTGCCCGTAATATCTCCCTCTACGCAGAGATAAATGCCTGCCATAATCTGTTCTTCACCGCCCATGATTGCTCCAACATCCTGAAAATCAAGGAGTCTAACCTGAGGAACAGACATGTCCACCTTGCAGTTTAACAGATGAGCCAGCGCAGTTGTTGCATTTCCTGCACCGATATTACCCAATTCTTTTAGTACATCAAAGTACTCCTGTGACATAGTTTCCAAGCTAACTTCTTTTGCCATAACGTAATATTTCCCTTTTATTCTTTTTCAGCAGTAACTGCATTTAAATCAAGTAATGAAATAAGATTACCTTCACTCTTGCCAATACCTGATATAAACATTTCTTTTTCAGCTGCCTTATCATAAGCAGGCTTTTCTACCTGATTCTCATCAAGATTTACTACCTGTTTAACTTCGTCCACGATGACACCAATATTTCCATGTCCTTCGATTTTCAGAATAATAATTCTGGTAGCTTTTGTCTCTTCATCCTCTGCAAGACCCATCTTAAGTCTAAGGCTCATTACAGGGATAACCTCACCTCGAAGATTAATGACACCCCTAATATAGTTTGCCACCTTGGGAACTCTGGTAATATGCTGCATTCTAACTATATTATCAATATAGTTAATGCTAATACCATACTGCTCTTCGCCAAGTCGGATTACAATATACTGATTAATCTGCTGAACAACAAAATTTACATCCTGTTCCTGTAACTTCTCTATTTCTGCTCTTGAAAGCTTGCTATTATCCATTATTTTGCCTCCTAATCCCCATGTTTTTTACTAAAACAATGCATTAGCATCAACAATAAGTGCAACCTCACCATCACCAAGAATGGTGGCACCACTAATTATCTTAAGTTTGCTGATGAACTTGCCAAGAGATTTGATAACGATTTCCTGCTGTCCAATCAATTCATCAACAACAAGGCCTGCCAGCTTATCGCCCTTCTTAACAATAACTACAACCAGATCCTCATCAGGATTCTTCTTGGTCTTAGTATCAAGGACTTCATCAAGTCTGATAAGAGGTATTACTGTACCACGCAGATGGATAACTTCTTCGTTCTGAACCAGTTTAATATCCTGCTTTGTAATAGTCTCCAGTGTCTGAATAGAGCCAAGAGAAATAGCATATTTCTCATCGCCAACAATAACCATCAGAGCCTGAATAATAGCCAATGTAAGAGGAAGTCTGATAGACCATGTACTTCCTTCGCCTAATTTTGTCTTAACATCAACTTCACCGCTTAAGGATTCAATCTTAGACTTAACTACATCAAGTCCAACGCCTCGTCCTGATACGTCTGTAACTGTCTTGGCAGTTGAGAAGCTGGGAAGGAACAGCAGATTTACAATATCCTTATCAGGCATATTCTCGCCCTGTTCAGCAGTAATAACGCCTCTTTCAATAGCTTTTCTCTTTACCGCTTCAACATCGATACCATTACCATCATCCTTTACTTCAATGACTACGTTATTACCATCCTGATATGCATCCAGGTGAATAGAACCAACTGCCGGCTTGCCTCTCTCCTTACGAAGTTCAGCACTTTCAAGACCGTGATCTGCAGCATTACGTAACAGATGCATCAGAGGATCACCAATTTCATCCACTACTGTACGGTCAAGTTCTGTCTCTTCACCAGTCATATATAACTCCATCTGCTTGCCAAGCTTCTTCTGGAGATCTCTAATCATTCTTGGGAATTTCTGTACAACACTCTCAATAGGAACCATTCGAACCTTCATTACAGATTCATGAAGATTGGTAGTTACGCTCTCGAGATATTCAATCTGTTCATTAAATGCTGATGAATTATTTCCAGCTTCACTGTTGGAAGTAATACTTACCATTGAATTCTTAGCAATAATAAGCTCACTAACCAGATTCATAAGGGAATCCAGCTTCTCAATATCAACACGAACAGTTCTATTTACAACAGGCTTACCAGCTGCAGGTTTCTTATCCTGTTTAGGTGCGCTCTGTGGCTTTGCTTCAGTTTCTTCCTTAACAGCAACCTCTGTAGAAGGTGCTACTTCAGCAGCCTCTGGCTTAGACTCTGCTTCTTCTTCAGTTGCAAGAGCATCCAGACTTACATTGCCTCCGCAAACCTTTTCAATTTCTGATACTTCTGAAGCAGCTTTAATAACAGTATCAAGCTCTGCATCTGTAATAACTATAATACTGAAGTCGTTCTCAAATTTTTCATCTTCAATATCCTGGCTTGAAGGATTGGAAATAAGTATCTCACCCAGATCCTCAACTGCTTTAAATACTAAAAATGCTCTTGCTGCTTTGAGGATACAGCTTTCCTGAACATATACAGTTAATCCGTATACATTCTTGCCCTGGCTCAATGCACTGCTAATAACAGTAGACTCACTGTCACCTAATACAATTGAATTCCACTTGCTCTCTTCTGCACTCTGAACAGGTGCTGCCTTCTTGTCAGGTGCAGCTTCCTGATTTGCAACCGGAGTGCTATCGGCACCCTTCATGATTTCATTAAGGGTCTTAATCAGATGTTCATTTTCATTAGTACCTTCATCAGCTTCACCCTGAATATTTTCAAGGTACTCCTCCAGCGCATCAAGGCACTGGAACAAAACATCAATCATGTTATCCTTAACCTTGATGTTTCCATTTCTTACTTCTGAGAAAACATTTTCCATATCATGGGTAAGAGTCTGCATACGCTTATATCCCATGGTTCCAGCCATACCCTTAAGGGAATGTGCTGCACGGAAAATCTCATTGATTGTATCCATGTTATCAGGTTCCTGCTCAAGATTAAGTATCTGAGTATTCAGGTTCTGAAGATGTTCTTTAGTTTCATCGATAAAAATCTCAAGATATTGGCTAACGTCCATTATAATACCCCCGCAGATAAAATAATTTCCTGTGCTATCTGTTCAAGCGGCACAATCTGATCAGCCAACCCAGCATTAACAACTGATTTTGGCATGCCATAGACAGCGCAGGTACTCTGTTCCTGTGCAATTACATGCACTTTTTTCTTCTCTTTTAGTGCCGTGATACCCTTTGTGCCATCAGCACCCATACCAGTTAATACTACACATACCACTTCATCAAGACTGCTCTTGATAAGTGATTCATACATATAGTTGGCACAGGGTTTTACACCTTCTCTACTGGGTTCATCAGAATATCGAATGACATACTTGCCGCCTGTCTTCATATCAACATTCAGATGCTTGCCTCCCATTGCAAGATATACATGTCCTCTTTCAAGAACATCTCCATCCTTGGCTTCCGATACTGTAACCTCACTGAGAGAATTAAGTCTTTCAGCTAAAGAAGCTGTAAATCCTGCAGGCATATGCTGCACAATGACTACCGGACACTTGATATCCTTTGGAATACGTGTAATTACAGACTGAAGTGCCTTTGGTCCTCCAGTTGAACTTGCGATAGCAACAATCTTGTTACCTGAAATGGCAGAAGAATGTTTCTTGGCAATTTCAACAACTTTTCTGGCTGTTTTCAAGCTATCAACAGAAAAAGTCTTTGTGAACACTGGCGGTCTTGAGGAAACAACTGTTGCCAGAATCTGAAGCATTTCCTTTTGAAATTCTTCAGTACGGCATTCAGCAGCATTTGTCGGTTTATGAATAAAATCCAATGCACCCAGATCCAATGCATCAAGAGTAATCTTTGCACCCTCTCTTGTAGAGGTTGATGCCATCATGACTCTTACTGAAATCTTACGATTATACAATTCTCTCAAAAGTTCCAGCCCGTTCATTTTAGGCATATGAACATCTAAGATTACTGCATCGTAGGATTTGCTTGTGATTAAATCCAGCGCTTCCTGACCATTTACAGCTGTATCTTCCACATGATATCTACTGTCAGAGTTGATTATATCACACAGCACCCTTCTCATGAGTGCAGAGTCGTCAACAACTAAAATTTTATTCATATCCTGTCCCCTTTTTTGCTTTTTAAATCAGTCAATCCAATTTCTTTTTCTCAATATCGTAATTGGACCGGGCCTTTCTCATTTGTCTTTCCTTCTCAAATATATATCTGACTATTTCTTCCCGTTCTGCCTTTTCTAGTTTGATATACTCTACTCTGTACTCTGTAACTCCTGGTCTGTCAGGAACATTTCTGGCACCAAGGACCCTTCCAAGAACTGTATATTCTTTATTCAGGAAGAATTTTGCTACCACATAGTCATTTGTCATGTAGGGCTTTGGCGACATAAGCCTGACGCCTCCCCCACTAATATCCATCATTACTCCAGGTTGAAATTCCGCATCTTCCTCTATTTCAATTGGTTCCTTTTTAAGAAGTTGAGAAGTTTCATTTACTGTCAGCTTTCTAAATTTCATTTCCAGCGCACAGTCCAAACGGAAAAATTCGCGTCTCTGATTTTTTTCAATATCTCCAATCAGTTCAAAAGTTACCAAAAAGAAGTTTCTGTCTTTTCGACGGTCTACTACTCTGGCCTTAGCCTTGTACATGGCGCCAGGAACATAGAAATACAAATCATAGCTTGAATTTGGAGCCAGAAGTACAACTCTGCCCTTGGCCATAGGCATATACAGCTCCAGCCGGCCATCTTCATACACATCATAGACGCTGGTTTCGTAGGTCTTTCTGATTTTCTCTACATCAGTCAGTTTCTGACGAAGCACCGTCTGAATTTCAACCTTCATTCCGGGATGGACAACTTTGTTATAGTCCATAGGCGAACTCCTTAATTTGATTTATTTTTTATTATATGAGAAAAGAATGCAGCCATACCTCTTCTGATAATATTGGAAGAAAATTCTTTGTTCATAAGAGTAGCTGTGACCTTCTCATAGGCTATGCTTGCTTTTGCCTTGGGTTCATGAAGTGAAACAGGCTTCTGCTGCATTACTGACTCTGCAAGCATACTGTCATAGGGAATACATCCCAGATAATCCATGGGAAGTCTCAGATATCTGATAACAACCGCATTCAGCTTGTCAAACAGATTCTTTCCATCCTCCTCAGACATGACCTTATTGGCTAAAACTTTTATCCTTGATACGTCCTTGGAATATCTTGGATGTCTGGCAAGGGCCTTCAAAAGTGAGTAACTGTCAGTGATAGATGTGGGCTCCGGAGTTGTAACAAGAATTATTTCTCCACTTGCTACCAGGAATTCAAGTACTGCATCTGAAATTCCAGCACCCGTATCTATAATAATCACATCTGCAATGGCATCCAATTCTGCCAAATTTTTAATTATATAATTGAGATGATCCTTGTTCAGATTTGAGAGATTGGCAATTCCACTGCCTCCTGAGATAAAGCCCACTTCTCCAGGTCCCCAGGTAATAATATCCTTGATATTTTTCCCCTGGTATATCAAATCAGCCAAGTTATGCTTTGGAACAGTTCCAAACATAATCTCAATATTTGCAAGCCCAAAATCCGCATCTAAGATTATTACCCTCTGACCCATTTTCTTCAGTTGAATAGCCAGATTGATTGCAGTATTAGACTTGCCAACACCTCCCTTACCACTGGTGACAGTAATGACTCTGGCCACCGGTTTAGCAGGAGCAATATTATTCTGTTTTATTATATTCCTTAATGTTTCTGCCTGATCCATATTATCCTCTTTTTAATGCATCGACATTTAGTCTTTTGCAATAACCAATATTTCTTCCTTAAGAAATTAATTTTTTCCACCCAAAAGCTGCTTAACAGTTTTTTGAGGATTAAAGTTTTCTATATCATCCGGAACATTCTGTCCACATGTTACATATGACAGACTGGCACCAGTATAAAGCTTCAGATTCAGAATGTTTCCAAGCGTGTCTGTCTCATCCAGCTTTGTAAATATCAGTTTGTAATCAGTCATTCCTGAATAAACATCCGCAATGTTCTTCAGGTCTCTGTATTTTGTAGTTGCACTAACTACAAGGAAAACTTCCTTCTCATTTTTATTATCGACAGAATGAATAAAATCATTCATATTATTTTTCTGTTCTTCATTATGATGTGAGTGTCCTGCTGTATCTACCAGGATATACTCACAGTCCTTCCAGTCATTTAATGCAGTGTCCACTTCCTCAACGGAATATATTACTCTGAATGGAACCTCCAGAATATTCGCATAGGTCCGTAGCTGTTCAGTGGCTGCAATTCTATATGTATCTGCTGTCAAAAGGGCTATTTTCTTCTTTTCCTCTACACTGAATTTTGAAGCAATCTTGGCAATAGTTGTTGTTTTTCCAACTCCTGTTGGTCCAACGAAGAATAATACCTTTGGTCCCTTCTGAGCTGGTGATATTCCGACCTGCTTGCCAAATTTTAGAATCATCTTCTGGTAAACTCCTGATAAAAGAGAATCCATTGGAGCACCTGCCTTCAGATTCTTCTTAACATCATCAAGTATCTGATTGGCATAATTTTCCTGTATTTCATTATCTACCATGGTTTCCAGGAGCAGATTGGCAAATGCATCTGCAGAACCATCTGTATCACCGGATACAGAAGCATTCTCCCCTGCAGCGGTCTTTTGCGACACACTATCTACTCCCATGACAGGAACAGTCTGAGATGCTGATGGAATATTTTCACTTCCAGTTTCAGCCAGCTGGGCACTTTTTGCCAAAAGTTTCTGGGTCTCTTTCGCCTTAAGCTCCTCCATTCTTTCTTTCAGTGCTGCCTCTTCAGCTGCTTTGGCCTCCATTGCACGGGCCTGAGCCTCCAGGGCCTCCTTCTGACTTTTTTCTGCAGCCATACTTAGCGCACGAAGTCTTTCCAGACCTGAATTAATAGAAGCGCTGACGCTCTCCTCCTTCTGTATGGTAACCGGTTCCGGAACATTCTCCCCCTCCGGAATCTTTGTCATAGGCGGTGTAGAAAGGTTGATTGTCGGCATATCCTTTCTCTCTGCTTCGTCCTCAATTGCAACTGTGACCTCAGTTGTCTGACCGCCAAAAATACCCGCAATGCCTTTCTTTTTTACTTTTCTGACGCTCATTATAACAACACCGGCACCCAGCTCCTGCTTAGCTGCGTTTACCGCATCCTCTTCTGTTTTTCCCTGAAATTTTTTAATTATCATACAACCTCTAACTTAGATAGCAATCATTCCTACTGACTGCAGCTCTATATTTGACTCCACTTCATTATAAGAAATAACAATTAAATCCTTGTAATAGTCTTCCATTAACCGCTTGTAATACATTCTGACTATAGGAGAAGTTACAACTATTGGATTCCTTCCCATATCTTCAAGCTTTTTAATTTCTTCACCAGTACTTGCAACTATCTGTTTAATATCCTCCGGATCAAGGGTCAGATATGCTCCAGTCTCAGTCTGTTTTACATGAGACATAATATTCTGCTCGATAACCGGATCCAGTGTAACAACACTGGTAACCTCGTTGGCCGGAAAGAACCTGTTTGAAATAGCTCTTTTCAGCGATTGCCTGGTATATTCTGTAAGTATATCTGTATCTCTTGTAGTAGTTGCATAGTCTGCAAGGGTCTCAAAGATAGTACCCAGATCTCTTATGGAAATTCCTTCCTTAAGCAGATTTTGCAAGACCTTTTGAATCTCTCCCAATCCTAAAAGCTTTGGAACAAGTTCCTCCACCAGCACCGAATTATTTTCTTTGAGATTATTAACAAGATTTTGTACATCCTGACGTCCCAGCAGTTCCGAAATATGTTCGCGAATAACTTCTGTCAGATGGGTCGCAATTATTGAAGGAGGATCTACTACTGTATATCCCATACTCTCTGCACGCTCTCTCTGATTTTCAGTAATCCAGATAGCCGGCAGATGGAAGGATGGTTCAAAAGTTGGTATACCGGTAATCTCTTCTTCGACGAATCCCGGATTCATGGCCATGTAATGGTCAAAGAGTATTTCACCCTCACTAACCTGGATTCCTTTGATTTTGATAATATACTGATTGGGATTAAGCTGAATGTTATCTCTCAATCTGATAATAGGTACTACCGTACCTAACTCAAGTGCCACCTGTCTACGTATCATAACAACACGATCCAACAGGTCGCCGCCCTGATTTACATCAGCTAATGGAATTATACCATATCCAAACTCAAGCTCAATAGGATCCACCTGCAGAAGGGAGGTGACATTCTCAGGCTGTCTGATTTCTTCAGCAGCAGCCTCTTCAGCTTCAACACTGCCCTCAATGGCTGTAGTCTCAAGAGTCTGACTCATAATTCTGGCACATACAATAAAGAGACACCCTAAGGCCACAAACAGAATTGTGTTCAGAGGCGTAACTATTCCAAGTCCCATTAGAATTCCGCCAACCAGATACATAGTTTTTGGAAGTCCAAACAGCTGTCCTACCAAGGCAGAACCAAAGTCTGCATCTTTACTTCCTTTGGTAACCAGGATACCAGTAGACAGGGATATTAACAGGGACGGTATCTGTGACACCAGACCATCACCAATAGTGAGAATGGTGTAGGTATTTAAGGCTCCGTTAAAGTCCATTCCTCTTCGAAGCATACCCATGGCCATACCGCCAATCATATTTACTCCGGTAATCAAAAGACCAGCTGCGGCATCTCCCTTAACATACTTTACCGCACCATCCATGGAACCGAAGAAGCTTGATTCTTCCTGAATCTTCTCTCTTCGTCTTTTTGCTTCCGCATCATCTATGGCACCTGTATTCAAATCTGCATCAATGGCCATCTGTTTTCCAGGCATAGCATCAAGTGTGAATCTTGCCTGTACCTCAGCAACTCTTTCAGAACCTTTGTTGATAACCATAAACTGTATTATCAACAGAATTATGAAAATAATAATACCCAGCACCAGGTCACCACCACCAACATACTGGCCAAAGGTGGACACAACATTTCCCGGATCACCAGTCGATAATATCAGACGGGTTGAGGATACATTCAGAGCTATTCTGAATACGGTTGAAAACAGAAGAATTGTTGGAAAATAACTCATTTCCAGAACTTCTTTTGCGAACATACACCCAAACATTATTGTAAATGCTATGGAAATGTTAATTGCAAGAAGCACATCCAGCAGACCACTTGGAATAGGAACAATAAGCATAACAAATGCAGCAAGCACATAGCCTGCAACTGCAATATCCTGCCGTTTGATTTTTGGCATTACTTATCCTCCTTTCCAAATAATATTTCAATTCTAAACGGTTCTTCCCTGGAGCTGATATACATACGCTAACACATCTGCAACCGCATGATACAATTCAGGTGGAACCTGCTCACCTATTTCAACATTGGCGTAAAGCATTCTGGCCAATGGCTTATTTTCTACAATTTCTACCCCGGATTCTTTTGCCTTTTCCTTTATTTTCTGTGCAAGATAATCCTCACCCTTTGCAACCACGATTGGTGCCGGATACTTTTCCCCATCATATAGTATTGCCACAGCATAGTGAGTAGGGTTGGTAATTACAACATCTGCTTCCGGGACAGACTGCATCATTCTTCTCTGACTGGCTTCACGCATTCTCTGCTTCTGCTTGCTCTTAATCTCCGGATTACCTTCGATATTTTTATATTCATCCTTAACTTCCTGCTTGGTCATCTTCATGTCTTCAGCAAATTTCCATTTTTGATATAGGAAATCTGCCGCAGCCAGTACTATAAAATACAGAGCAATTTTAAGTCCCATGTCAATAACCATGGTTCCAATTGTCTGTATGGCAGTAAGTAGCGGAACATCATACAGCATGTAGATTATTCCAATCTGATCCTTCAAGGTAGAATAGACCACATAACAGATTATACCCAGTTTAATCAGAGACTTTCCCAGCTCAAGCAGGGAATTAAGAGAAATAATTCTTTTCAGGCCACTAATAGGATTAAACTTTGACAGCTTGGGTTCCATTGGTTTAAAGGAAACCTTCCAGCTAAACTGAAGCAGATTGGCCACTATTGCTACAGCTACACCCACAAGTAAAAAAGGGGCCAAATAGATGATAATTCTAATCATGCTATTTCGAAGCAGCAGATTTATGGTTAGAAACTTCATGTTTCCATTATCCGTCTTTACTGCTTCAGGAATACGTCCGTATATTACCTGAAACATCCCCATCAGGCTTGTTCCCAACCATCCAATGAAGATTTTTAGGGTTAAAAACACAGCAATAAGAGATAAGGCGTTGCTTACCTCTTTTGATTTTCCTACCTTGCCTTCTTTTCTGGCATCTTCTAATTTTTTCGCAGTAGCGGGCTCTGTCTTTTCTCCACCCGGACCATCCTGCGCAAAGAACTGCAGGTTATACTGTATCATGCCATCAGTCCTTCCATCATTTCAGTAACCATGTGTTTCATCTCTGTAAAGATGAAGTCAGTAATTCCCGGAAGCATGGCTATAGTTAAAAACATAACTACTAATCCAATTACTATCTTAATCTGCATACCCACAGCAAACATATTCATCTGGGGAGCAACCTTGGCCATGATTCCTAATATTACATTAGCAAGCATTATGGCACAAAACACCGGAAGTGTAATCCTGAAACCAATGATTAAATAGTCGCCCATGAATTCAATAATTGACTGGGTGAGACGTTCGGAATGGATTACAGCACCACCCACAGGAATTAGTGTGAAACTGTCAGCCAGCGCCTTTAACAAAAACTGATACATTCCTGATATCAACAGAATCAACATGGATGTATACTGCAAAAGTACGGCTGAAAGTGTGGTATTGTCTCTGGTTGTAGGGTCCATGACATTGGCCATTGTCAGACCAATATTTGTATCTATCATACGCCCTGCAAAAGACACTATCATAGTACATACCTGGGCACCCCAGCCAATTATCAGCCCCGACATAGCCTCTCTGAATATCAAAACCGTGAACTCCCAGATTGAGTAATACTCAACAGGAGAATGTACAAGGCCTGCATGATAGATCACAAGAGTGATAAAAAATGCAAGAGCCACTCTCACGCGTCTTGGAACACCATTCATACTAAAAAAAGGTGCCACAAATACAAAACAGCTGACACGGATAAGCATCAGCAAAAAATATTCCATTTCAATATAAGAAAAGCTGTAATTAATCACGACAATCCTTTTACATACATGGAAAAGTTACCCCAGAGTCTGTACATAAATTCAACTATGCTATTAAGAATCCATCCTCCAAACAGCATAATAGCAATAAATATTGCTAACAGCTTTGGAACAAATGTCAGTGTCTGCTCCTGAATGGAAGTTGCAGTCTGAAAAATGCTGACCAAAAGGCCAACAATCAATGAGATCAGCAACATGGGAGCTGAACATTTAATAATAAGGAAGAGGGTATCTCTTGCTATTTCTACTACAGTATCTATCGACATAATCTATTCCCTAATAAAATGTTTTAACAAGACTACCAATAATCAAATTCCATCCGTCTGCCAATATGAACAAAAGGATTTTAAAGGGCATTGATATAGTGGTAGGGGGTAGCATCATCATACCCATACTCATAAGCGTACTTGCTACAACCATATCAATAATAATAAACGGAATATATATCAAAAATCCAATAATAAAGGCTGTTCTAAGTTCAGAAATCATAAAGCTGGGAATCAATACGGAATTTGGTATTCCAGCCAGAGTACCGTCCCAATCTGCGTCACTGATTTCTAAAAACAGTCTTACATCTTTTATCTGAGTCTGACCATACATGAACTCTCGTAAGGGTTCCATGCCAACCTGAAAAGCCTCGGCCTGGGTAAGCTCACCCCTGTCCAATGGCTTAATTGCCTCCTCATTTATCCTGGTAAATGTAGGTGCCATAATAAAAAATGTCAAAAACAAAGCCAATGCAATTATTACCTGATTAGGCGGAACAGTCTGGGTATTAAGAGCCGTTCTGGTAAAATGCAATACCACTACAATCCTGATAAAACAGGTCATGGATATTATCAGCATGGGCGCCAGTGCAATAAAGGTAAGGGTCATCAATATCCTGATTGGACCGGCTATGGTTCCATTACTGTTCTCATAAGTAACAGTCAGATTATTAGCAATATTAAGTTCCTGTAATGCCTCTGCATTATCCGCACTTCCTGGTTCATTAATATTGGTCTGATGTTCTCTGTCCCCTGTACTGGGTCTGTTGGGATCAATATCAGCAATACTGCTGGAACCCATACTCGATGCATATACATGCATTGTAGTATTTGGCATCATAAATAATATGCCCACTGAAATCAGCAGGCATAATAAAGGCATGATCTTTAAATAAATATTGTTACTTCTTTTCATTTTTCATAACCTTTTGAAGAGTCTTAGCAAACTCAGAAACCTTCACAGGTTCATTCTCCCTGAAAACAAATTCGCTTTCAGAATGCTCACTAAGCTTGGTTATATTATCCTTAGTCACACAAATGGATATGTATTTTTCTCCTATTTTTAATATCTGGACATAACCATTCTGTGAAATTTTGGCCACATCAACTACAGATATATTGCTTCCGTCCATTTTACTTTTTTGGATTCCTGCCATATATCTGGTAGCCAGCCAGGTAATACCCAACACAAATAGAAACAGTAGCACAATCGTGAGAAATTGCGCCACTGAATTAGTCTTATCCCCAAGGATCAGCATTGGTTTATCCCACTACTTTTTTAACAGCTTCAAGAACTCTGTCTGCCTGGAAAGGCTTAACGATAAAGTCCTTAGCACCCGCCTGAATAGATTCGATAACCATAGCCTGCTGTCCCATAGCAGAACACATAATAACCTTAGCAGAGGCATCGTTTTCTTTAATTTTCTTCAGAGCCTGGATTCCATCCATTTCAGGCATGGTAATATCCATAAGTACTAAATCGGGTTTAACTTCATTGTACTTCTCAACAGCCTTTGCGCCGTTCTCAGCTTCGCCTGCAACATTGTAACCATTCTTTGTGAGAATGTCTTTAATCATCATTCTCATGAAGGCCGCGTCATCACAAACCAAAATATTTTTTGCCATGTCTTTTACTCCTATTATTTAACTATTTCTGTTACACGTATACCAAAGCTTTCTTCAATAACTACTACTTCACCTTTGGCTACGAATTTACCATTTACCAAAACATCTATTGGCTCACCCGCAATACGGTTAAGCTCAATAATAGTTCCCGGTGAAAAATCCAAAATTTCAGAAATGGATTTAATACACCGTCCCAGCTCTACCGTTACCTCAAGGGGAACATCCATAATCAGACCAATATTTTCAGGTGTATCAGCTGTTGCACTGGGTGTTGAGAAGGTCTGAAAACTTGCTGGCTGAATATTTTGCATCTGGGATGGATCCATCTGTGGCATTCCATATCCAGGCATCATCCCCATTTGGGGCATTCCATACCCAGGCATCATACCCATCTGTGGCATACCCATCTGGGGCGCTCCCATCTGCGGCATACCCATTTGAGGCATTCCCATCTGGGGCATTCCCATCTGAGACATATCCGGCATTGCCTGTGACTGTACTCCCGCATCAGGTGCTACAAATGGAGTTGGTTCCGGTGCTGCCGGTTCAGGCACAGGTTCGGGTTCAGGTTCTGAAGAACCGCCAGTGGCCTGATTAATAAATGTATCATACAAAGATTTTGCAAAATCAATGGGATACAACTGAAGTATGGTTGAATCAACCAAATCCCCAATCTGCATTGAAAATGCGATTTTGCAGAAATTTCCTTCAAGGAAAGGAGCAATATCTCCGGGCTTTTTGAACTCAATCAAGTCTACCAGACTGGCTTCCGGAGGAGAGATATCAATCATCTTGCCAAGCATGCTTGACAATGAAGTTGCACTGGCTCCCATCATCTGGTTCATAGCTTCTGAAATAGCAGACAAATGAAGCTCGCCAAGCTCTCCTTCTGTATTGCTTCCATCACCACCCATCATAAGGTCTGTGATTATCTTAACATCCTTTTCTCTAAGGATAAGAATATTACTTCCATCTAATCCAACAGTATACTTTATCTGAATAAAAACACAAGGTTTTTCATAATCCGAAACAACATTGTGCCAGTTTGCAACCGTTACAACAGGGGTAGTAATATTAACTTTTCTGTTTACTAACGAATACAGCGTAGTTGCCGATGATCCCATACTGATATTTGCCACTTCGCCTATTGCATCTCTTTCAATAGGGGTCAGCAAAGAATCGTCAGGTCCATCTGCGGAACCAGCTGATGCGGAAGAAGTATCTGCTTCAGCTGGTGAATCGTCTGTAACCATTCCCGACAGCAAAGCGTTTATTTCGTCCTGTGACAGCATTCCGTCCAATTTACTCTTCCTCCTCTCTGAATATGTCCGTTACCTTGACAGCATAGCTGTCCATGTTAGCGCCTGGAAGTGCAGCAAATTTCTTAATATTTCCTACAAAAACATCCAGACTGGAATCAACCTTACTGTCAAGTCTAATTACATCTCCAACCTGAAGATGAATGAAGTCGTCTACAGAGATACGACTATTACCCAATACAACCTTAATAGGCACATCCACATGCTTCAGCATGCCCTCAAGAACTCCTGCAACAGATTCATCGTACTCTTCCTGCATGGTTGAATACCAGTACTTGGTATTCAATCTGTCCATAACAGACTCTAATGTAAAATAAGGCAAGCACACATTCATGAAGCCTTCAACATCGCCAATTTTAATACTCAGGGTTACAATCGCAATCATATCACTGGGAGATATGACCTGAGCAAACTGAGGATTAGTCTCAATCCTGTCCATAACAGGAGTAATCTCAGCTACGTTCTTCCAAGGTTCTCTCATCAACTGCATGGAAACAACCATTATCTTTTCGATAATTGTCATTTCTATTTCAGAGAACTCTCGATTCTTTTCCAGGGGGACACCCTGTCCGCCCAGCATTCTGTCGATTACTGCAAAAGCAAGATTTGCAGCCAGTTCGACTATAATTGAACCACCTAATGGTTGAAAATTCACAATTCCAAGTACTACGGGATTGGAAAGAGCATTTGTAAATTCAGAGAACGTAACCGTCTCTGATGTAACAACCTCCACCTGAACCGCTTTTCTCAAATAAACCGGGAGATTTGTCGACAATAGTCTGGAGTAATGCTCATAGATAATTTCCAGAGTACGCAAATGCTCCTTGGAGAACTTTGCAGGTCTCTTAAAGTCATAATTTTTAACCTGCTTCTCGTCAGCAGCCTGTATATCCTCTACATCCAGCTCACCACTGTTCAAAGCACTGAGCAGGTTGTCTATTTCGCTTTGGGAAAGAACTTCTCCCACCTTACCTCACCTCCTTTTCTCTTATCAAAACAAAGGAGATTACTGGAACATTATATCACTAAATGATATCTGATAGATAAAAGTGGAATCAAATATTGCCTGAACCCTCTTAAGAATTTCTTCTCTCATGATATCCTTGTTGGCCTGAGCTTCATCCACAGAATAGGATCCAATAACATCATATACAGCACTGGTTATCAGACTTTCATAACTGGACACGCTGGCTCCATAAGATTTGTATCCATCACTGGTCTTGTCCATGGATAATGCAACCGATACAAGACAATAATGGCTCTTACCATCAGTTGACTGTAATGGAATAGTCATCTGGTTTTCAATCTTATAAACTTCTGTATCCTCCAGTGATACATCACTCTTTGTAGCCCATCCTTCAGCTCCAGTTGAAAGTTCAAGCTTGAGAACTTCGGAAATATCTCCCACCAGCTGCGCTGTCTTTTTTGAAGCACTGCTGACATTAACCATCATAATGGTTGTAAGCACCAGATTAACTATAAGAAGTGCCAGGATAATGATTGATAAAAGATTCTTTTTCATTTACTCTTCGCTTTCTTTATACATTGCTCAACGTATGATAAATCTTGATTTCAACACGTCTGTTCTTTGCTCGGCCTTCAGGCGTTGCATTGTCTGCAATGGGTACATATTCACCTCTTCCAGAATGTTTGATGGAAGCAGGATCCAAATTTGTATGGTCCTCAAAATAGTCCCACACAGCCAGCGCTCTGGCGCTTGACAGCTCATTGTTGCTGGCAAATTTAGCAGTTTTAATTGGGACATTATCAGTATGTCCTTCTATTTCAATGACACTGTCTGAATATCGCTCAAGTATCATTCCCAATTTATCCAGGGTGGGCAGTGCCTCTTCTCTGAGGGTTGCCTTGCCAGAGTCAAAAAGCAGTGCTCCCTTCATGGTAAGCTGAACATACTGGGAAGTAATTTCCATATCTATCTCTTTGTCAAGATTCTGTTCTGCCAAAGCTTCTTCAATCTTTCCAGCAAGCTTTTCTGACTCTTTCATCTTTTCCTGTTCCACAGCCTCAGTCATTTCTTCAAGGTTTTCAGGAAAATAGTCTTCACTCTCTTCAGCTTTTCCCATGCTGTTAATATAGTCATCCAGCTCGTTAAGCTGGCTTACACCGTTACTAATTAATAGTCCATCACCAATTGCCGTACTGCCGGCAGTAAAAATACTAAAATTCTGTGAAAGTGACGCGGCTATAAGTTCAAACTTCTGTGCATCTACAGTAGACATTGAAAACAGCAAAACGAAGAAACACAAAAGCAGATTCATCAAATCCGAGAAGGTCGCCATCCATGCCGGTGAGCCAGCAGGTGGATCTTCCTGAGGTCTCTTAGCCATTTGCCTCTCCTCCATCACCCGATGCTTCACGATCTGCAGGAGCCAAGAAGGATTTAAGCTTCTCCTCGATTACTCGGGGGTTCTCACCTGCCTGAATAGACAGAAGTCCCTCTACCATAATCTCCTTGACCTGCATTTCTTCACCATTGTTTGCCTTGAGCTTACCGCCAACAGGTGCACAAATCCAGTTTGCAAGCAACGAACCATACAGTGTTGTAATTAACGCTACAGCCATGGAAGGTCCGATTGATGAAGGATCGTCCAAAGCCTTAAGCATATTGATAAGTCCAATCAGGGTTCCAATCATACCCCAGGCAGGACCCATGGAACCAACAGTCTCCCAGAAACTAATCTTTGTCTTATGTCTTGCTTCAATACTGATAATCTCAGTTTCCATAATTGCTCGAACAAGCTCAGGGTCAGTTCCGTCTACAATAAGCATGAGACCTTTTTTTAAAAACGGGTCTTCAAGATTGCCAGCCGTTTCTTCCAATGCAAGAAGTCCTTCCTTTCTGGCAACATTCGATAATTCTATAATCTGTTTAATAATACCAGGAGTATCATAGCTTGGGGCTTTGAACACAAGTCCTATGCTCTTTAATCCGCCGATAAAGTCATTCATTGACATGGATGCCATAACAGCAAAAAAAGCGCCACCAAAAGTAATAATGGCTGAAGGAACGTCCACGAAGGAACCGAACGCTGACACGCCACCAGAACTAATGATGCCGAATATAACCATACCAAAGCACAAACCTAAACCGGCTACTGATGCTATATCCAAAGCTAATTACCTTTACCTTTCAATTTCAGAAGGAAACTTATGTCTACCATTTTGGCGTCAGGCTAAAATTTCCCTTCTAAAAGATTTTACTAAATTTTTAATTTCTTGTCTACTTTCTTTTACTATTATTTTACGCCCTGTAGTAAGTGTAATCACTGTATCAGGAGTCTCTTCAACGATTTCAACAAGATCATCATTTACTAATATTTTCTCACCATTAATTTTTGTAAGCTCTATCATTTTTCACATTCCAACCTTAATATTTAGCAAATGAAAATGTTATAAATCCACTACCAGATTGAAGCTACTTAACCTTCTTTGTAATTCCAACAGCAAGACTTCCTGGTCCAATATGAACACCAATACTGCAAGGAAGTTCATATATATCTATATTTTCAATTGGAATTACTTCCTTTACCTCTTCTCTGAATTTCTCACATTCCTCCAGATTGTCAGAGTGAACAACCCAGAGATTGATATTGTCGGCATCTCCGCCAAATCTTTCATCAATATCTTTTTTTATTGCATTAATCATAATGCTCTTTCCTGCCTGGCTGGTACGGGCCTTTGCAAAGGCATCCAGCTTTTCGCCCTGAATCTGGAGAACCGGCTTAAGTCTTAACAAATTGCCCAGTGCAGCTGCTGTAGGCGTAATTCTTCCACCCTTTTTCAGATAGGTAAGTGTATCCAGCATAATATATATGCTGCAGTCAAGAGCTCCTGCTTCAAGGCGTTCCCTAATCTGTGCTCCATCAAGTCCCTGACCAGCAAGGTACATTGCATCAATGGCAGACTGCATCTGTGTAATGGAAATTCTCTTGTTATCAACGACAAACACCCTGCCCTCATAATCATTGGAAAGCATCATGGCAGTATCATAGGATGAGCTCAGGGCTGATGACATGGGAATATGGACTATCTGGTCATGATTTTCAAGAAGTTCATCCCACTTTTCCAATACAGAAGCAGGAGAAGCCTGTGATGTATGCACATCCACACCTTCCTTCTCTCTTTTGTAAAAGTCTGCAATAGACATATCAACACTTTCCAGATACTCAGTATCATTGATGTAGAATGGCATAGGAATAATATGGACTCCCATCTTAAGTCCCTGCTCTGGAGTAAGTCCACAGTTTGTATCAGTTACAACAGCAATCTTTCCCATTTTTCTTTGTCTCCTAATTCTGTAATATCAATATTCTCAGAGGCTTCCTTAGCCATCATAAGAATACTCGCATCTCTAAATACATCTGCCAGCCTGAAATTCATCTCTCCACTCTGTCTGATGCCAAACAAATCACCAGGGCCTCGAAGCTTTAAATCCTCGGCAGCTATCTCAAATCCATCATTGGATTTTTTTAGTATTTCAAGGCGTTCATTGTCCTTGTTTTTATTATTTCCATTGATAAAAATGCAATAGCTAAGAGCCTCACCACGGCCCACGCGCCCCCTAAGCTGGTGAAGCTGTGCCAGGCCAAACCGCTCTGCATTTTCTATCAGCATGACGGTCGCATTGGGAACATTAATTCCAACTTCTATTACCGTAGTGCTGACAAGAACATCTATATTTCTATCTGCGAAGGCAGACATAACCTGTTCCTTTTTGTCGGCCTTTATCTGCCCATGAAGCAGTCCCACACGTACCTCTTCCGGAAATATCCCAGAAAGTTTCCTGGCATAGTCAACTGCATTCTCTACGTTTTCCATCTCTCCAGCTTCAACTAGCGGACAGATCACATAGGCCTGATGCCCCATCCGGACCTGTTTTAATATAAATTCATACGCCTTTGGCCTGTAGGTTACATCCACGACAGCATTTTTAATAGGCTTTCGTTCAGAAGGCATTGTCTTAATTACGCACACCTGAACATTGCCGTATAATACCACAGCCAGAGTACGGGGAATAGGCGTGGCTGACATAACCATCACATGAGGATTAATCCCTTTATTCATAAGAGTTTCCCTCTGGTTAACTCCAAATTTGTGCTGTTCGTCGCACACAACCAGTCCAAGTCTGTCAAACTTCACATCACCCTGAACAAGTGCATGGGTGCCTATTACCAGATTGTAAGTCCCCGCTTCAATTCCAAGCTTGGCCTCTCTTTTATTCTTCGCAGTCAGGGACCCAATCAGAAGCACCGGTCTGAAGGGCAGCCCGTATCTGTCAGTAATCTCTCTAATGCTTTCGTAATGCTGCCTTGCCAGGACTTCTGTAGGTGCCATCATAGCCCCCTGGTATCCGTTGGCAACAGCCATCAGCAGACCAAGGATTGCAATAATTGTCTTGCCGCTGCCTACATCTCCCTGAATCAGCCTGTTCATAATACAATCCGAGGACATGTCTGCCTCTATCATATTCCAGACATTAATCTGATCCTCGGTCAGCCTGAAGGGCAACCCCTCTATCAGGCGTCTGCAATCGGCCACAGGAATCATGGGGCAGGAATTTTCCCTGTTTTCACTTTCCTGAGCAATTTTTAGTCTGCACAAAAAGAAGAGGAACTCATCAAAAACAAGCCTTGTTGCTGCCCTCTTTAATTCATCCTCATCTGTGGGGAAATGAATTCCCCAGATAGCTTCCTTAAGACTGCACAGTCCATATTTGGCTTTCAAATTATCAGGCAGATAATCATTAATAACAGGCAGGGTGTCCAACACCTGCCTGCAGCACTTAGCAATAGTTTTATTTGATATTCCTTTTGTCAGATGATATCTGGGCTGTAGTGACTGAACCAGCTTCTCGTATTCCAAAACATTGAACACCCCTGGCTGTTCCATCTTAAACCCGGAACCATTGGGTAACAGTGTCCCCTTAAAGACATACCACTGGCCCTCTTTTATCATATTCCTGACATAAGGCATGTTAAAAAAAGTCAGCGAGATAGCTCCCGATTCATCTCTAACCTTACAGGTTGTAATGGTCAGGTTTCTGACTTTTTTCATGAAGACTTTGCCCACAAGTATTCCACGGACAGAAATAATCTGTCCTGACCTTTGAAAGGCTTCGGTCATACACACAGGTTCTTCAAAAGAATCATATGTGGCAGGATAATACTCCAGCAAATCTTTTACAGATTCAACTCCTAATTTATAAAAGCACGCTGCGGTCTTCTCCCCAACTCCCTTTATTACACTTATTGAATCAGAAATTTGCATATTTTTATTCTACAGAAGTAATGTAATAATATACTGGCTGTCCACCATCCTGAAGTTCTACATCCAGGTCTGGATAGAGTTTTTCTACGCTCTGCCTGAGTTCTTCTGCCTTGTCCTCAGATATTTCCTCACCATAGTAGATACTAATCAGAGCACTTTCCTCATCAACCTGGCTCTCCAGCATCTTGAGAATAACCTCTTCCATGTCCTTGCCAACAGCCTTCATCTTACCATCGCCAATTCCCATGTAATCCCCCTGATGAATCTCATGACCATCAATACTGGTATCTCTTACAGCATAGGTTACTTCACCAGTCTTAACTCTGGTAAATTCGATTTCCATTGCCTCAGCATTTTCTTCGGCGCTCATATTAGGAACATAGTTGATGAGAGCAGTAATACCCTGAGGAATTGTATTAGTCTTCAAAACAACTATTTTCTTGTCTTCACACAGCTGGCCTGCCTGATTAGCAGCCAGATAAATATTCTTGTTATTGGGAAGTACAAACA
This sequence comes from Lachnospiraceae bacterium UBA1729, assembly GCA_002315945.1. GTDB lineage: Bacteria > Bacillota > Clostridia > Lachnospirales > Lachnospiraceae > UBA1729. Next base: position 27,033 of record DCIJ01000090.1, read on the forward strand.
CTGTATCTGCATTAACCTTGTCAATAGCATCCAGTATGTCTTCTGTGCTGGGGTTCATTGTCTGTCCACCCTCAATCACATAGTCTGCACCAAGTTCTCTAAAAATGTTGGCAAGTCCGGCACCTGCAGCCACTGCCACAAAACCGGTTTCCTTGTGAGGCATTTTCTTTTCATTTGCCTTCTTCTGTTCAGCAGCCTGAGCTTCGCTCATCTTAATAACATTTTCATGGTGCTCAAGACGCATGTTATCAATCTTCATGTTAGAAAGAGGTCCAAATGTCAGAGCCTTCTGAATTGCATTACCAGGCTCATTGGTGTGCACATGAACTTTAATAAGCTCATCATCAGCAACTAAAACTATGGAATCTCCAATAGACTCCAGATAAGTTCTGAATCCCTGCTCCTTTTCCAGACTAATTGGACTGGTCAGCATAATAATAAATTCAGTACAATATCCAAACTTAATATCCGAATCAAGAAGAGCTGCTGCATCAATCTTTTTAGCAGTAGGTGCTGCTTCAATAGCTTTGTAATCAATTGTCTTGCCCTGGAATGCATCACGCAGACCCTGCAGCACAACTACAAGCCCCTGTCCGCCTGAATCCACAACGCCTGCCTCCTTCAATACGGGAAGCATTTCGGGAGTACGGGCCAGCATTTTTTCCTCTGCCGCTATAATTTCATCAATATAAACTTCAAGGTCTTCCTCACCCAGGCTGTAAAGCTCACGACATTTGTCAGCGCCAGCCTTGGCAACAGTAAGAATAGTACCTTCCTTGGGTTTCATAACTGCCTTGTAGGCAGTCTCAACAGCTTTATCAAAAGCATCTGCCATGATTTCAGCATTAACTGTTTTCTTACCCTCACAGGCCTTGGCAAAACCTCTGAACAACTGGGACAGGATAACTCCAGAATTTCCTCTGGCCCCACGAAGGGAACCTGTTGAAATTGCTTTGGCAACTTCATCCAGTGTAGGATCATTCAATGCTGCAACTGCGCCAGCAGCTGACATAATAGTCATACTCATGTTGGTTCCCGTGTCTCCATCCGGAACAGGAAATACATTGAGCTCATTAATCCATTCTTTCTTTGCATCCAAATTAGCAGCTCCTGCTAAAAACATAGCAGCAACTTTAGATGCATCAATTGTAGTACAACCCATAGGGTTTATCCTCCTTAATCAATAACGCGAACGCCCTCAACAAATATTGCAATATCTTCGATTTCAAGACCTGTAAAAGCCTCAATTTTATATTTTACAGACTCAATCAGATTGTTACATACCGTTGGTATACTTGAGCCATAAGCTACAATCACATGGAAGTCAATCTTAAGCTTTCCTTCGTCGCCAATTACAACGTTGACGCCCTTGGCAACATAGTCTTTCTTTAGAAGCTTAACTATACCATCCTTCATACTAACAGCTGCCATTCCAACTATACCAAAGCTTTCCATGGCAACATTGCCTGCAACCTGAGCAATTACCTCATTATCAATATGTACATTACCCAGTTCAGTACTGATAGATGTTCCTTTCATATCCACCTCCTGAATAAACAGTTACACCAAATTTAACATAAGTACTTGTGATTATATCAGTAATAGGCAAAAAAATAAAGAATCAATACGAATTGATTCTTACTCCCGCAGGTGATAAACTATGTCTATGCGTAAAACTACATCTTTTTTTAAACCAAAATATGAATATCTTCCCGATATTGATCCTATCAAGGAATCGGTACTTTTCTTTGATATTGAGACCACCGGATTTACTTACAAATCAGCGAATCTCTACATGATTGGTGTTGCCAGTTTCAAAGAAAACCGTTGGGAATTGAAGCAGTGGCTAATTGAAAGTCCTGAGGAAGAAAAAGATTTATTACTTCTTTTCGACAAAACAGCTTCCAATTATTCCACTTTGGTTCATTTCAATGGCAATCAGTTTGACCTGCCCTTTCTATTGGGAAAATATAAGCAGTATGGACTCAACTGCTGTCTCAGCCTGAAGGAAGGCATCGATTTGTACCAGAGAATATCTCCCTTCAAGAGTCTTTTAGGAATAAGAAGCAGCAAGCAGCGTACCCTGGAAGAATATATGGGAGACAATCGCTTTGATCAGTATTCAGGTGGAGAATTAATAAATGTTTTCCACGATTTTCTTAAGGATAAAACTGAAGCCTGCGCTCAAAAGCTTCTGCTGCACAATGCAGAGGATGTAAAGGGCATGCTGGATATTGCTCCCCTGCTTTCACTATACCATCTGTTTTCAGACGACCTGAAGGTCAGCAGAGTTTATACAGAGACCTATCATTCCGTGGCTGCTCATCTTCAGAAGGAACTGTTCATCAAGTTCAAATTAACCGAACCCCTGCACAAGGAGTTTGATTTCAAGTTCGGTGGGTGCATGTTTAAGGGGGAAGGTCATAACGGCCTGTTACGAATCCCGATGCATCAGGGTGAGCTAAAGTACTTTTACGCCAATTATAAAGACTACTATTATCTTCCCGAAGAGGACATGGCAATACATAAATCAGTAGCTGTTTACGCCGACAAATCTCATCGTGAGCAGGCCAAAGCCAGCAACTGCTACACCAGGCTGAATAGTGAATACCTGCCTCAATGGAGTCTGTTTACGGAACCAATTTTCAAAACTGCCTACGATTCAAAGCAGACCTTCTTTGAACTGACAGACACCATAAAAAAGGATCGCCATTTCTTTTCAAAATATGTAACTCATGTTCTGGAAATGATGTTGGTAACCTCAAAAAAACGTGAAGGATAAATAATCATTAAAATAAGCGCGCCTTATGGCGCGCTTTTATTATGTCCCGATGTTATATCACAACTTAAGATACGGCATATTCTTATGGTCTTACATAGAAAAATGAGCTGTCTCTATCCAGTCCAACTTCCTTATAATTAATAATCTGCTCTGTACTTCCAATAAACAGGTATCCACCATGCTTTAAGGACTGAGCAAATTTTCTAAACACTTCATCCTTAGCTTCTTCAGTAAAATAAATCAATACGTTACGACATACAATCATGTCATAATTCATATCGTATTTATCCTTCAGCAAATTGTGCTCATGGAACTCTACACGTTTTTTAATTTCATCAGAAATCTGATATGAAGGTCCAATTTTCGTAAAGTATTTCTTTTTCAAATCATCAGGAACAGATGCTATGCTTTTTTCATTATAGAGTCCAACCTTTGCCTTGGCTATAACCTGCTTATCAAGGTCTGTTGCATGAATTTTGATTTTCTCCAGTGGCACATGCTTTGACAGAGCCATAACCAGAGAATAGGGCTCATCTCCTGTTGAGCAGGCAGCACTCCATATTTTCAAATTCTGTCCTGACTTTTTAATCAGATCAGGGAAAACCTTCTGGTCAAGAATTCTCCACTGGTCAGGGTTTCTGTAGAATTCAGACACATTAATTGTAAGATAGTTTACAAATTCCTCAAACTTATCCTTATTTTCTTTCAGTGCCTTAACATAGTTATCATATCCGGTAATTCTGTTTTTATTGATAAGCGTATCGATTCGACGCTTCATCTGCTTCTCTTTGTAAGCATTCAAATCAATCTTAGTTAATGCAAATACCTCTTTTTTAAACCATTCATAATCGTACACCATAAAAAACGCCCCCGTTCCCGTCAGTGCCAATACGTCCACCAACTGTATTTTATATTTACTAAGTATTGTACACTATTTTTTCACTTTAGCAAACATATAACGAAAAAAACGGCCTATCTGATAGACAGGCCGTCATAAATCTTATAATTATTCAGCTGCTTCTTCTGAAATAACCTTGTCGATATCTACAGAAACAACATCTGTGTCCTCTGCAGGAGCTTCTTCCTTAGGTTCAGGTGCGAACATAGCCTTAACGCTAAGAGAGATCTTTCTGTTGTTAGGATTGAAGTCAACAATCTTAGCTGTAACTTCATCACCAACCTTAAGAACATCTGCAGGCTTCTCAATATGATCCTTAGAGATCTGAGAAACATGAAGGAGTGCATCAACACCAACCTCTAACTCAACAAATGCTCCAAAATCTGTCATACGAGCAACCTTACCAGTTACTACGCTACCAACAGCATACTTTGTCTCTGCATCCTTCCAAGGATTAGCATCATCAAATTTAAGTGAAAGAGCAATCTTTGTTCCAGAGATATCTTTGATGAGAACTTCAAGCTCGTCACCAACGTTAAATACCTTCTTAGGATTCTCAACTCTTCCCCAGCTCATCTCTGAGATATGAAGAAGACCATCGATACCACCAAGGTCCACGAATGCACCGAAATCTGTAACATTCTTAACAGTTCCTTTAACCTTGTCGCCTACAGCGATTCTGTCAAGGAGCTCCTTCTGCATCTCTGCCTTCTTAGAAGTGATAAGCTGCTTTCTGTCACCGATGTAACGTCTCTTGCGAGGATTGTACTCAGTAATTACAAATTCGATTTCCTGACCATTGTACTTGTTCAGATCCTTCTCATACTGATCAGATACAAGGCTAGCAGGAATGAAAATTCTAACTTCATCAACTACTACGCTCAAGCCACCACCAAGAACCTGTACAACCTTAGCTGTAAGAACTTCATGGTTATTGAAAGCTTCTTCAATTCTCTTGTTACCTCTATCAGCAGCAAGTCTCTTGTATGTAAGAAGAACCTGGCCCTCGCTGTCATTAACCTTAAGAACCTTAACCTCAAGCTTATCGCCTACATTAAGAACTTCGGTCAAATTAACACTGTTGTCATTGGTATATTCATTTTTGGTTAGAATACCGTCAGACTTATAATTGATGTTAAGAATAGCTTCTTCTGGCTTAACATCGATTATAGTACCTTCAACCACCTCTCCTGTATGTATTGTCTTGAATGATTCATCCAACATCTGTTCAAAAGTAAGTTCGGACATAGTTTTGAACCTCCTGAATAATATTGCTAGGGGTTGAAGCCCCTGCGGTAATGCCGACACTAGATGTACCCTCACAAAGCGCTAACCCCGCTTCATCTAAAGTCTGTAATAAAACAGTATTGCTACACTCTCCGCTGCATATCTCATACAGCTTTCTTGTATTGGAGCTGTGTGCACCGCCAATTACAATCATCGTATCGACCTTGGAAGCTATAGATTTTGCTTCCTCTTGTCTTTCTTGTGTTGCGTTGCATATAGTATTCACAACGTTAGCATTATATCCCTTTTCTCGTATAATATCAACTATTTCATCAAATTTATTTTTCTGAAATGTAGTCTGGCATACAACAGTAAGGGGAACATTAATATCAAAGGTGATTTCTTTTGCACATTCTGTAGTTTCAACCACTCCATTCGGTCCTGTGCACCATCCCCTTATCCCTTCAACTTCGGGGTGCCCGGGATTTCCAACAATGACAACATTCTCCCCTTTTACACCTGCCTCATTAACAATTTTATGAATTCTTTTCACAAAAGGGCAGGTAGCATCTACACATTCTAAGCCGGTGGCTTCGATTTCATTCTGTACTTCTCTTGAAACCCCATGAGATCTGATAATCAAAGTTCCTTCCTTCAAAGACTTTAGATCCTCATGTTCAACTACAGCCACTCCTTTTCTCCTCAAATCATCCACAACCTGTTCGTTATGAATAATGGGACCGTAAGTATATATCTTTTTATCACTCTCAGCCTGTTCATAGCAGGTTTCAACCGCCCGCTTGACACCAAAGCAAAAGCCTGCTGATTTAGCCAGTATTACTTCCATATGTATTCCTTTTGTTATTACTATTGTTGTTCTATTGGATTACCTTGTTCTTCATTTCTATGATAGCATCAACCACTTCATCAATGGTCATATAGGAAGAGTCTATTTCTGTAGCGTCCTCAGTCTTTTTAAGAGGAGAATGCTCCCTATGCATATCCTGATAATCCCTGGCAATAATGTCTTCCTCGATTTTGGCAAGATCGCACTGCTCCCCCTTCAGCATAAGCTCGTCATATCTACGCTTAGCTCTGACACCGGAGCTGGCAGTAAGATATACCTTCACCTGTGCATTAGGAAGGACCACCGAACAGATATCACGTCCATCCATTACAACGTCTGTGGAAGCAGCCAGTTTCTGCTGCAGGGCAACAAGTTTTTTTCTCACATCCGGATTGGCGGAGGTGGTGCTGGCCATAAAGCCTACCTCTTCAGTCCTCAGGTACTGATTTACATTCTCTCCGTTTAATAAAACCACCTGAACACCATCTTCATATTCAATGGAAATGTCGGCATTATTACAATTTGCGCTTATTGCTTCAGCATCCTTGGGGTCAATACCAAGTCTGACAATATATAGCGCCATTGCACGATACATAGCACCTGTATCCACATAAATATATCCAAGCCTGGCTGCTATCTTTTTAGCTATGGTACTCTTTCCAGCACCTGCAGGTCCATCTATTGCAATATTCATCTTTATCTCCTCGCATTTTCTAAATCAAACCCGTTACTATCAAGTTCCGGCGCAAACTCCGGCCAGATGACCTGTGCTCCAGGCAATCTGAAGATTGTGACCACCGGTCAGCGCATCCAGATCCATTACCTCTCCCGCAAAATAAAGCCCTTTTATCAGTTTTGACTGGCATGTTGAAGGATCTATTTCCTTAACATTCACCCCACCCTTTGTGATAATAGCCTCAGAAAAAGTTCTGGTATCTGTGATATGAAGCCTGAGACCTTTTATTGCATCCACAAAGGCCTTTCGGTCTTCTCTGGTAATCACATCCGTCTTCTTCATTTCATCAATTCCTGCCTGATTGATTACAACCGGTATCAGTTTGGCAGGCAGCCAGTCATGAATGGCATTTTTAAAAGCTTTTCCCGGATTGGCTTTTAGACTGTTAATCAGCTTCTCGTCCAGCCTGTCACTTTTAAGTGCCGGCTTCAGATCGATAGACACATAATATGAATCATTGCCAAAATCTCTGTCTGCAGGAAGATAGCTTGAAGCTGAAAGTACAAGGGGTCCGCTGATTCCAAAATGAGTAAACAGCATCTCTCCCATATCCGAATATAACGGCTTCTTCTGGCCTTCTTTTATCAGTGTCAGGGTAACATTTTTTAGCGAAAGTCCCGATAGGGGACTGCACCAGTCCTCCTCACAGTTGAAGGGAACCAGGGCCGGCTGGCAGGCAGTCACATCATGGCCACACTCTTTTGCAAACCTGAATCCATCTCCCGTGGAGCCAGTTGATGAATAGCTCAAACCACCAGTGGCAACAATCAGGCTGTCACAGGTTAGATAATCCGATTCCCGTCTCCTGGCAATATACACCCCCCGAACCTGATTATCTCTGATTTCAAGTTTTTTCACTTCTGTATCCAACAGGATTTCAACTCCCAGCTGCTTAAGCCTTTTGTTGAGAGCTCCAGTCACATCAGAAGCATGGTCAGATACAGGAAAAACCCTGTTTCCTCTCTCTACTTTCAGAGGGCATCCAAGGTTTTCCAATGTGTCCATAACATCCCACGCAGTATACGAATATGCTGCAGAATACATAAACTTTTTATTTGAAATAATGTTAGAAAAAAAAGTATCTATATCGCAGGCATTAGTGACATTGCACCTTCCCTTGCCTGTAATATAGAGCTTCTTTCCCAACTTTTCATTCTTTTCTATTAATACTACTTTTGTTTCGGGCATTTCAGCGGCCCCAATTGCTGACATCATGCCGGCAGGACCGCCCCCGATAATAATCACTTTTTTCATGAAATAAATGCCTGATAGCTGTCTACAAGTAATTCCTTAGTATCCTCTTCTGTAAGATCGTAATCTCCAGTAAGACTCATACATGCTGCCCCATGGATAAATATCCACATCTTCATAAACAGACCACTTGGATCTGAGCAGCCGACAGCCTTAGCCTTAGCTATCTCACCAGCCACAATACCGCTGTCACCATTCAAAAGCTCATACAACCCTCTGTCCCCTCTGTACTTGCTCATAAAGAGGAACTCAAAGAGGTGCTTTTCTTTCATAGCAAAATTAATATATGCCAAGCCAAGATCCACAAAAGGAACATCAATATTCTTTTCCTGTCTGTCATAAAACTGTGAAAAGAAAGCACATACATTAAGGTATGTAGTATCAATCACCTCGTCCATATTCTCAAAAAGTCTGAAAATAGGTTGTGTGGAGCATCCGGCTTTGACCGCTAACTTTCTTGCGGTAAGCCCTTCAACACCTTCCTCCCTTGTCAGATCAAATGCAGTCTCTAATAAGGTCTCCTGGTTTACAACAGCTTGTCTTGGCATATCTCTATCTTACTCTCCCTCTAGTTTTTGTCGTAAGATGTCTACTACCATTTTTTTATCAAGCTGTAATGAAATAGCAAGCTCCCCAGACAGCTTCTCGCCTGCACTCTTCAAAAGGCGTTCGTTGGTAGTGGTCATCTTTTTTCCGGCCGCAATTCGCTGATCTCTCTCAGAAATCAGTGTCTTCATTACAACCACCCACTGAATGCATTCCCCTGACAAAACCGCCTCCTTGCATTTAATATCAAACTCTTTTCTGTCTGAGGCTGATATTATTGGAGTACTAGGAATTGCTGACAAAAGCTCATCAGCCTCCTGTCTGGTTAGGATTGGACGTCTCTTTGAGACCTTGCCCTCCTCCACTGGTGAGTATATTGTACCATTCTGATCATACACAGGAGTCAGCACATAGAACTGCTTCTTTTCCTTAGATCCTGGAAGATTCATTTCAGTTATCCCTTGAACCTGGCATACACCCTGTACACCATAAGAGATATAGTCACCCTGGGAATACATAATTCACCTGCCTTTCAAAGCAAACAATCTAATGAGTTCATTTCGACATACCCTTCACAAATTCAGCAAAACCAATGCAAACAGCTATTTTAGGGTAAAACCGACAGGTGTTATTATAACATATTTTCAAGCTTTACATAAGTCAGTATAAGCTTGTTTTTTTAACAAAAATTCAACTCAAAAATGTGTATTTTACACAATTTTAGTTCTTTCCGCAGCATTTCTTATACTTTTTACCGCTTCCACAAGGACAGGGATCATTAGGATATACCTTGTCACCCTTTACAATAGTAGTAGCTTTCTTCTGTTCCTTGTAAAGAGCCTTCTGCTCATCCTTGGAGAAAATGCCGTCCCATTCAGGAAGCTCATACAGCCAGTCTGCACCTGCAGCTACCATGTTCTTGTAGAGATTAGCCTTATCAAAAGCAAGACTAACTACTGTATCCTCCTCCATATCATCAATTGGATTTGGAGTCTTTAAGCTGTCATTGATACCATCAAGGTAACCAACCATAGTCATAATATCAACATTATACTTTTCAGCCAGTTCCTTTACAGTACCCTTAACTTCTGTATCAGGGTCTGCAAGAATGCTTGCATAGATATCCTTCTCATCCTGGAAATACTTTTTCCAAAGCTTCTGAAGATCTCCCTTATTTGCTTTCTCATCATAGGCCATATCACGCCACTGCTGTAATAAACTCATATCTATTCTCCTTTATTTTCCATTTTTTTAATCGCCCAGGTAATTATCCATATTAGTATAGGCACACCGATTGTTGCCACAAGACTGGCTCCAAACAGGGTCTGCCAGTTGGGAAGGTCGCACAATGCGAAGACAAAAGTCATCACATAGAGACCTGCCATAATAATGATACCTGTAATAGCTACTACTCTTTTTGCCATATGTTTTACTTTATCTTGCTGTCCCTATAGATAATATCTTCTCTGGCAGGACCATTTGAAACCATAGTAATAGGGTAACCAATCTGTTCTTCAACAAAATCAATGTAGTCCCTGCATTCCTTTGGAAGCTCATCATAATTTCTGATACCCCTGATATCACACTTCCATCCAGGGAGCTTCTTAATTACAGGCTTTGCTTTTTCCAAAAGGTGAGTTACAGGGAATTCTGTAGTAACCTCTCCATTGATGTCATAGCCTGTACATACAGGAATCTCATCCAGATATCCCAGTACATCAAGTACTGTGAAAGCCACATCAGTAGTGCCCTGCAGTCTGCATCCATATTTACTAGCAACGCAGTCAAACCAGCCCACTCTTCTGGGACGACCTGTTGTAGCACCATACTCGCCACCATCACCACCTCTGTTACGAAGTTCTACAGCCTCATCTCCGAATATCTCAGAAACAAATGCACCAGCTCCAACTGCAGATGAATATGCCTTACATACGGTGATAATCTGCTTAATTTCATATGGTGGCACTCCTGCACCTATGGCGCCATATGCAGCCAGGGTAGATGATGAGGTAACCATTGGATAGATACCATGATCAGGGTCCTTAAGGGTTCCAAGCTGTCCCTCAAGCAATATGGTCTTTCCTTCTTTAATTGCCTTATCAAGGAACAGTGATACATCACATACATAGGGAGCAATCATGTCCCTGTATTTTCTAAGTGTAGCCAGTGTCTCCTCAGGGTCAATAGCAGGCTTGTGATACAGATGCTCCATAAGGATATTCTTGGTCTCGAGGACACGATATACCTTTTCCTTCAACAGCTCATCATCGAACAGCTCACTAACCTGAAAACCGATTTTGGCATATTTATCAGAATAAAACGGTGCAATACCTGATTTGGTAGAACCAAAGGATTTCCCACCAAGTCTCTCCTCTTCATACTGATCAAAGAGAACATGATAAGGCATTACAATCTGGCACCTGTCAGACACCAGAATCTTTGGTGCAGGCACTCCCTGATCAACAAGGGATTTAATTTCTCCGCATAATGTTTCAATGTTAAGAGCTACACCATTACCAATAACGCTTGTTGTATGATCATAAAACACACCACTGGGAAGAGCATGCAATGCAAACTTTCCATACTTATTTTTAATAGTATGTCCTGCATTTGCACCTCCCTGAAAACGAATAATAATATCCGCTTCGGCTGCGAGTGTATCCGTAATTTTTCCTTTTCCTTCGTCGCCCCAATTAGCGCCTACTACTGCTTTTACCATTTAAGCTCCTTTCGCACACCATTTGTCTACAGATGATTTTCCCATCAGAAAACAACACGTGCTATTTTATATATTTTCCTTCTGAAATGCAATATAAAAAACAAAAAAACATCTATGTTTTATATTCCCAGAAGGTTGGTTGCTATAGCAAAATAAACCATAAGTGATATGGCATCAACAATTGTTGTAATAAAAGGTGAAGCCATTACAGCAGGGTCAAAACCGATCTTCTTTGCAAACATAGGCAAAGTACAGCCTACAATTTTGGCAGCCAGTACAGCCACAATCAGAGTCAGGCATACCACCAGGGCAACACTTACAGAAACCCGGTCTATTACTAACAGCTTAACAAAATTTGCTGCCGCAAGAGTGAGGCCGCAGCAAAAGGCAACCCTTATTTCTTTCCAGACAACGCTCCACAGATCTGAAAATTCAATTTCATTTAGTGACAGACCACGAATAATGGTAACACTGGCCTGTCCACCTGCATTACCACCGGTATCCATAAGCATTGGAATATAGGCTGTAAGAATAACGCATGCACTTAACGCTCCCTCAAAGGAAGAAATAATACTTCCTGTAAAGGTAGCAGAAATCATCAAAAGCAGTAGCCAGGGAATACGTTTTTTCCAGGTTTCAATAACACCAGTCTTCATATATGGCTTATCGGTAGGCACGATAGCAGCCATCTTTTCCATATCCTCGGTAGCCTCTTCAGTAAGGATATCCACGATATCATCGACTGTAACGATACCTACCAGTCGATTCTCATTATCTACAACCGGCATGGAAGTAAAATCGTATTTCTGGAACTGTCTGGCAACTTCCTCCTGATCCATGAGGGTATGCAGAGAGATTACATTCTCATGCATGAAATCCCCGATTACTTCATCCGGATCCATAATCAGCAAATATCTTAAAGCAACAGTACCTAAAAGAGTACGTTTGTTATCCAGGACATAACAGATATTAATTGTCTCTGAGTCCACCCCGATTTTTCGGATTCTGTCAATAGCCTCCTGAACAGTGCTGTTTTCCTTCAGGTCCACATACTCCACTGTCATGATACTTCCTGCCGAATCCTCCGGATATCTGAGCAGGTGATTAATATCACGTCTGGTCTCTGGACTGGCGGAGGCCAGAATCTTTTTTACAACACTGGCCGGCATTTCTTCTAACAGGTCAGTAGCATCATCGGCCATCAGATTATCAATAATGCTTGCTGCATCTCTTTCTGACATGGCCGTAATAATAAACTGCTGGAGTTCAATAGGCAGATAGGCAAATACATCGGCCGCATTACTCTTTGGAAGTATTCGAAATACTCTCAGAAGCTGCTCGTCCTGTAACTCTTCCATAAAGGCTGCAGTATCGGCATCATTCATCTCTGCCAGCTTTTGCCTGAGCGTAGTGTACTGTTTATTCTCCAGTAGCTCCAGCAATTCTTCCAGGATTTCTTTTTCTTCCATTCTACTGCCTCCTTTCATGTGCACTTTTAATATGTGCTTTATATTATGTGCTTTTTATTGCACACCTTTAATCTTTTCTCTCTAATACACCAACCAGATACTTCCATACTCTTTCTACAGAAGCAATATCAAGTTTTTCTCTGGCTGAATGAATATCAATAATATTTGGGCCAAAGGAAACTGCGTCCAGGTCATCCAGCTTTTCTGATAAAATTCCGCATTCAAGACCTGCATGAATACTTTCAACCACAGGCTTATGTCCATACTGTTCCTCAAAGACAGCAATCATCTTGTCCCTCAGGGGTGAATCACTTCTATATTCCCATCCTGGATACTCTCCGGACACCTGGCAGGAAGCATCAAAGCATTCAGCCATAAAGGAAAGCTTACCCTTCAGCTCCTTAATCGATGCCGCCAGAGAACTTCTCAGGGCATACACAGTACTAACCTCTGTCATTCCATCACAGGTCTGGGTTTTCACAACTCCACAGTTAAGGGAGGTCTCAACGAGGCCCGGAATATCATGGCTCATCTTAACAATACCATCAGGAATAGCTGTCATCAGGCCAACTACCCGCTTAGTGTCTCCGACTGTCATAGCAGTCCTTTCATCCACCGATTCCACTTCTATTGTACAGTTAAGTCCGGCATCACTGGCCGCATATTCTCTCTTCATCCCCTTAACTGTATCTTCTACAATTTTAGTAATTTCTACAGAGTTTTTATCAGCCTCAAGGAAGAATTCACATCTGCACTCCTTTGGGATGGCATTGTCTGCATTTCCACCTGTAATACTGTTAAGTCTGATATCAAAATCCGCCTGGAGAAGGTTTTTAAGAATTCGCACCATTGCCACGTTGGCATTAAGTCTTCCCTTGTCGATCATTATTCCAGAATGGCCGCCAAGTATTCCATTAAGCTCCACCGCGTAAAGCTTACCTGCCTGTAACTTTTCACATTCATTTTTTGTAGTCAGTTTAATTTTACATCCACCGGCGCAGCCTACAGTGAGAACACCTTCTACCTCGGAATCAATATTCAGCAATCTTCTATTGTGTATATTGCCTGCCTCTAAAGCTACTGCCCCCAGAAGCCCTATCTCTTCGCCTGTAGTGAATATACATTCCACATCCGGATGAGAAATACTATCTGATGCCAGAAGTGCAAGTGCACAGGCAACTGCTATTCCATCATCACCACCAAGGCTGGTTTTCTCTGCATATATGTAGCCATCCTTAACTTTTAAATCAAGGGGATCCGTCTCAAAATTATGGGAAGAGTCTTCGTCCTTGACGCAAACCATATCAAGATGCCCCTGAATAATTACACCAGGCTCATCCTCTCTGCCCTTAGTAGCAGGCTTATGTATGATGACATTATTTGCTTCGTCCTGCCATACCTCAAGCCCAAGTCTTTTGGCCTCTTCCACACAATAATCACTGACAGCCTTTTCATTACGAGAACCTCTTGGAATCTGACTAAGCTTCTCAAAATATCTCATAACCTCAACCGGATTAATATTTTCTAATACTGACATTATTATTTATTCCTACCTTTAATTTTTAAAACTATGAATTGGAGCAGGTATTCTGCCTTTACGATTTACAAAAGCATCACAGGAGTACTCATTTACCGGCATGATTGGTGCATATCCAAACAGTCCGCCAAACTCAACCTGTTCACCAACATCCTTGCCAATAGCTGGAATTACTCTGACAGCTGTGGTCTTCTGATTAACCATACCAATAGCCATCTCATCAGCGATTATTCCGGAAATGGTTGTAGCCTTGGTCTTGCCAGGAATAGCTATCATATCCAGACCTACTGAACATACACAGGTCATGGCTTCAAGTTTTTCCAAGGTAAGGGCGCCAGCCTTAACAGCATCTATCATTCCCTGATCCTCAGAAACAGGGATAAAAGCACCACTCAGTCCACCTACATATGATGATGCCATTACACCACCTTTTTTAACCTGATCATTTAACAGTGCAAGAGCTGCTGTAGTACCGGGAGCCCCTGCATATTCCAATCCAATTTCACATAAAATATCAGCAACAGAGTCGCCTACTGCAGGAGTTGGAGCCAGTGACAAATCTACAATACCAAAAGGAATTCCCAGCATTTTGGAAGCTTCCCCTGCTACCAGCTGACCAACTCTGGTTACCTTAAAAGCGGTCTTCTTGATGGTCTCACACAGGATTTCAAAGCTTTCTCCTCTTACCTTTTCAAGAGCTGTCTTAACAACACCAGGCCCTGAAACACCAACATTAATAATTGCATCTGCTTCTGTTACTCCATGGAATGCACCTGCCATGAAGGGGTTATCATCTGGTGCATTACAGAATACAACCAGTTTCATGCAGTCTGCGCTGTCCTTGTCAGCTGAAATCTCTGCAGTCTGCTTAATAACTTCACCCATGAGACGTACTGCATCCATATTAATTCCAGTCTTGGTAGAGCCAAGATTTACAGAGCTGCACACTCTCTCAGTAGAGTGCAAAGCCTCAGGAATAGATTTTATTAACATTTCATCTGCCTTGGTCATACCCTTGGAAACAAGAGCAGAATATCCACCAATAAGATTTACACCTACTGCCTTGGCAGCGTTGTCCATGGTGTGAGCCAGTGTCACAAAATCCTCTGGCTGTTTGCAACAGGCACCACCAATAAGTGCCATGGGTGTAACTGATATTCTCTTGTTAACAATGGGAATACCAAATTCTTTTTCAATTTCTTCACCTGTTTTAACCAGATCCTTGGCTACGGTTGTAATCTTTTCATATACCTTCTGATTGCAGGCAGATAGATTTGAGTCAATACAGTCAAGAAGAGAAATACCCAGCGTAATCGTTCTTACGTCCAGATTCTCTTTTTCAATCATTTTATTAGTTTCTGAAACTTCAAATATATTTAACATGGTAAGCTCTACTTTCTATAATATTTTTTCAACAAAAGGTAACCCTAGATTCTATGCATTGAATCAAAGATTTCTTCCTTCTGACAAAGAACATGAACTCCCATCTGTTCACCAATTGCCTTAAGCTCGTCAGCCATCTCTGCATGAGCCTTTCTGGAAGCCTTGGTATCAACGATCATCATCATGTTAAAAAATCCGTCAATGATGGTCTGTGAAATGTCAAGAATGTTAATCTCATTATCAGCCAGATAAGTACATACTTTAGCGATAATACCTACTGTGTCTCTTCCTACTACTGTGATGATTGTTTTGTTCATAATTTTCTCCTCTTTTTTATACTTCAATACAGTCAGACAGTTCGCTTCTTTTTGCTACCTGTATGGGGAACTCTTCCCCGGTAAAATCTGTATCAGAAAGCTTTAATTCAAGCCTTACAGCTTCATAAGCCAACTCCGGATAATTATTCTCGGCGCTTAAATGTCCCAAAAATACACCCTTTAAATTGTTGCCTGCAACAGCGCTTAACAGTTTACCAGAATTTTCATTGGAGAGATGTCCTTTTTCTCCAAGAATTCTCTGTTGCAGATAATATGGATAGGGTCCTGTCTGGAGCATTCGCACGTCATGATTTGCTTCCAGAAGCAGCGCATCCATTCCAAACAGACTGGAAATTGTATAGTCGTCATAACAGCCAATATCTGTTGCCACAGCAACCCTCTTTCCTGCGGATAAAAATCTGTATCCCAAAGGGTCCGCCGCATCATGACTGATATGAAATGGATTAATCTTAATATCGTTAATTTCTATAGGCTTATCTGGTTCTATGAATCTGAACAGTTCCGAATCTACATTACCAATTCTTCCATCTCTTCCAGATGCAAGCAGGGTTCCTTTTGTCCCATATATCGGAATTCCATATTTTCTAGCCAGGACACCCAGCCCTTTTATATGGTCAATATGCTCATGGGTAATAAATATTCCTGAGATATCAGATATATCCAGTCCCAGTCCATTCAGTCCTTCTCTTATTTTTTTACCAGAAAGCCCCACATCAACTAACAGATGTGTATTATCGCTTCCTACATAAGTGCAGTTTCCACTGCTGCCACTTGCTATTGCGCACAGGCGCATAATCTGTTTCCTTCCTGCTGCCCTTAAATTATTTCCTCCAGAAAATCTGTATAGAATCTCCTGCAGTAATTTTTTCCATATACTGGGCATCTCTTCCATTAAGAATTGCCGCCACAGAGCTGCCCTGAGGCTTGGACAAATCAAAATCTATCTTATCAAATACATCAACAAATACATATTCCGCCTTGCCAGACAGATGAACCGGCAGATTATTTACCATTACTGTAATATCCACAGGCAGTTTGGGCTCATTGCTCTCTACACTGTCTTTGGACTTTGCGCCATCTTCTGTCACAGCATTAGCTTCATCATCAGGATTAAATTCTCCTGTTCTAAGCTCCTTAAAGGCCTGCTGCAAATCCTGCAGTTCTTCCTTGGCCTGGTCCGCTCTGGCTTTCTGATTTTCTTTCATTTTTTCAATATCCTCTTCCTCAGCTTCAGGAAGATTCTCAAAGGTGTCGCCACCCATACCATACTTGGTCAGATCAGATAAATCCAGTTCCTCTAAAGTCCAGATAACCGCAAAATTCTCATATACAGGAGTATCCATGTCAGCCAGCTTATTATTGACATAGATATTCATCTCAGGCTTCAGAACCACATCCATGAATTCAGTAATCTGCTTAACCGTATAGAAGGCGCACAGAGATATTTCATCATTCTGTTGTATCTCATAATATCCGGACTGTAACTGTCCGTTAACCATGGCATACTTGGGCAGGTCAATCTTCTTGTCGTTAACTATTACTCTAAGCACTGACCCATATTCCGGAATCTGCTGAATCTCCATCTTGGCAGGAGCTCCTGCAGTGGATGGATTAACCTGGATATAATCATTAGCATGTACAGGAGTATATAAATCAGCCGGCTTGTCATTAACAAATATAACCGCTCCCTCTCCAGGCTCTCCCCTGTGCATCCTCTGCTTTCCTTCGAAGGTATATACCAGAGGTGTGCCTCTCTTGGGGAACAGATCTTCATTAGAATAATCAGCCTGCATGGCAGCGTCAACCACAGCCATCTTGCCATTGTCATAGAGCTTAACTCTCTCACCATTAAAGTTGACAAAGACAAATCCATTGTTCTGCTCATAGAAGGACAGACAGATACCAATAGGTGTAACCAGAAGGGAATCCTTCTTGGTATCCTTCTCCATAAAATGAATATTACCCATTACCTCTTCGCCACGCAGAACACATCTTTCCTTCTGGATGCCAAGCTTTTCTGCCAGATAATCAGTATAGGTTGGAATCTTTCCACCACCACCAACTACGAATACGGCGCTAACGGTCTTCTCACCATTTAATTCTTTTATCTTGTCGGCAACCTGTGTAGTCATATTATCCAAAACAGGTGCCACCACATTTAATAATTCTTCCCTGGAAATAGTCTGGGGCAAACCGATAATATCATTATATTTTATTATATCTTCTGTAAGCATCTGCCTCTTGATTTCTTCTGCTGCTGCAAAATCAACCAGGCAATGGTTGGCAATCACTTCTGTAAGCGCATCCCCTGCTATTGGAATCATTCCATAGGCAATGATACTACCCCCACTTGTGATTGATATATCGCTGGTACCAGCCCCCACATCAACCAGGGCAATATTTAACATTCTGAAATTCTGAGGAATCGCAACCGAAATAGCCGCAATAGGCTCCAGTGTCATGTTGGCAACTTCCAGGCCAGCCTGACCTACCGCCTTGTTCAGGCCATCAACTACATCCTCAGGCAGGAAGGTGGCAATCAGATCAACACCTATCTCTTTTGCTGTATGGGACTCAAGGTTACCAATGATGTAGCCGCCCATATAGTAGCGCACAACTGAGTAACCAACACAGTAAAATTTCAGATTACCCGAGTACTCTTTGTTATGTTCAGCATAAGCAGTCTCAATGCCCTTGCTTTCCAGCTCATAGATGTCCTCAACAGTAATCTCTTTTTCTGTCTCATAATTCATTTCAGCATGGACAGTTACAGTCTTAAGTACTCTACCAGCAGCAGCGATACATACGTCATGTAATTTGTCCCCAATCACTGCTTCCAGTTCATTTTTTACTGTTGCAATAGTGGCACCAACCCTTGGAATATCATGAATCTGACCATCCAGCATGGCTCTGGTCTCATGCTCCTTACTTCTTTGTGCAACCACATAAAATCTGTCGGCATTTTTATAGCCCACAGTTCCTACAATACTTCTGGTACCAATATCTAAGCCAAAAACCAGTTTTCCCGGATATTTTCTGGAATCTTCCACCTAAACTTCTCCCATAAAAAAATTAACCTATTCCATCACCTGTGCCAAAGTCTCTCTAACAGACCTGCTGGTATTATCAAGGCTGCCATCATTATCAACGACCCGCTGACATGCAGCAAAAAATGCCGTCTCTGTCATCTGCTTTGACATAATACCGGCTATTCTCTCATCGCTGTATGCCCTGCCTTCTTTAAGGCGTTTTGTACGTGTAGGCACACTGCTATAAATATACCATATTTCATCAAGAATTTCATCATATCTTTCTTCTATCAAAAGAGCGGCCTCCAGAAAGTATATGTCACAGGCCTTATTTTCTTCCCACCTAGCCATATCCTTTTCGATATATTCTCTCACTGCAGGATGAATCAGTTGGTTTACAGCCTTTAGATTTTCTTCCTTTCCGGGGCCAAAGATTGCCGCCGCCATTTTTGCCCGGTCTATCTGGGAACCATAGCCCGCTGTCAGGATTTCATCACCCAGCAGTTTTATTATGGGATCATACAAAGGCTGCCCCGGGTCTTTTAACATATTGGCCACATCATCAGCCAGTACCACATGGCAGTTACAGTTTTCTTTAATCAATTCCAGGACTGTAGACTTTCCACAGCCCACACCACCAGTAATTCCAATCTTTTTCATAATATTAATGTGCATCAAACCAGGTAAATCCTGAGTTCAGATCTACTTCAAGTCTTACAGTCAGACTGGCCGCATTCTCCATCTGAGTTCTGAGGATTTCCTCTACTCTTTCCTTTTCTTCTATCAAAGTATCTATTATCAGTTCATCATGTATCTGTAAAATCAGACGGGACTTCAGGTTTTGTTTTTTAAGTTCCCTGTATACGCCCAGCATGGCTAACTTCATAATATCTGCTGCAGTTCCCTGAATAGGGGAATTCATTGCAACCCTTTCACCAAAGGCTCTCCGCATAAAATTCTTATCTGCAATTTCAGGTACAGGGCGCCTTCTGTTATAGGCTGTCACAACATATCCATTTTTTTTGGCAGCTTCAACCTGTCCGTCCAAAAATGACTTGATTCCAGGGTAAGTCTCAAAATAGTCGTTGATATACTGCTTTGCTTCCTTGACAGATATGGACAGATCCTGACTTAATCCAAAGGAGCTGATGCCATATACTATTCCAAAATTGACAGCTTTAGCATTTCTTCTCAACTCAGGTGTAACCTCCTCTGGGCTTTTATGAAATACCTTGGCAGCGGTAATGGCATGAATATCACTTCCCGAATTATATGCTTCGATTAACTCCCGGTCACCTGACATATGGGCCAGTACTCTGAGCTCTATCTGAGAGTAGTCCGCATCTGTAAGTACACAGCCTTCTGAAGCTGTGAAGACTTTTCTAAGCTGTCTTCCCAGTTCTGTCCTGGTTGGAATATTTTGCAGATTAGGCTCTGTGGAGCTGATTCGTCCAGTAGCTGTAATAGTCTGATTAAAATGCGAATGAATCCTTTCAGTTTCATCAATATATGCAGACAAACCCTCCGCATAGGTTGATTTGAGTTTGGTCAGGGTTCTGTATTCCAGAATATTGCCAATTACCGGATTGTCTGCTGCCAGCTTTTCAAGCACATCGGCTGCAGTTGAATAACCAGTCTTGGTTTTCTTGCCACCAGGCAGACCCATTTTTTCAAACAGAACCTCTCCCAGCTGCTTGGGGGAATTAATATTGAACTGGACTCCAGCCTGACTGTATATGGTCTGTTCAAGGGTTTCAATTCCTTCTACCAGGTCCTCCCCATACTTTTCCAGTGCCTGTCTGTCAGTGCATACCCCTTCCCTCTCCATAGAATACAGTACATAGCTTACCGGCATTTCCATGTCATAATACAGGTCATACATCCCTGTCTCTTTCAGCTCCGAAACAAGTATTTCTGCTGACATGTAGTTTACATAAGCTAGTGTTGCAACATAATCCCTGAAGGTATCCAGCTTTGTAAAATCACTCTCATAGGCTTCGTAGGGACTGACCTTGCCAAACAGGCTTTTTTCATCGGCAATCTGAAGATTCAGACGCTCAAGAGCCACATCCCCAGGCGAATAATCATTTCCCAGGGGATTGATTAAATATGCGGCCAGTTTTACATCAAAGAGCAATTCATTCCTGCCAAGGGCCACATATTCCAGCTCGTCACCGCAGGCTCTAAATAATGTCTTCACATCAAATACAGATATTCCAGCATTTTTTATTATATCCAGTATCTTTCCCACCAGGTAGGAATCTGTAACAAACCCCTGGACCGGAATGCAGAACGCTTTTTGGGCATTCTCACAGATACCTATTGCCCCTAGTCCTCCCTGATTATTTAATATCACAGACAGGCCCACCTGGTTTTGTATTTTTGAAAAAAAGCTGTCTACCTCAGAAAATTCTGTAAGCATTACCTTTTCAAATTCTGCTCCCCGAGGCTGGGCAGGTGTCTCCCCTGCACTGTTAAAACGCTCCAGAAACTTTTTAAACCCTAACTCCTTGCACATTTCATAGGCTTCTTTTGTATATACATCTGTAAGGCGTGCCCTGTCATATGAAAAGTCCAGTTCACAGTCAGTCTTGATTGTTGCCAGGAATAAAGACAGGTCTGCCTTATCACGGTTCTCCATAAGGGTCTGCTTGATTGATTTCTTGCTGATTTCATCAATATGCTCATAGATTCCATCTATAGATCCATAGGTAACCATCAGCTCAGTAGCAGTCTTAGCTCCAACCTTGGGTACCCCTGGAATATTGTCAGCAGAGTCCCCCATCAAAGCCTTCAGCTCAATAAAGCCTGCAGGTGTAACACCATAGGCCTTCTCAACATCCTGGGGATAATAATCCTCTATCTCTGTCTTCCCCATTTTTGTCTTTGGAATTCTGATTTTAATATGCTCGTCAGCTATCTGGAGCAGATCCCTGTCTCCTGATACCAGACTTACCTCCAGTCCATCTGCCTGAGCCTTTTTTGCCAGACTTCCCAGAATATCATCTGCTTCAAAGCCTTCCCTGGTACATATCTGAAACCCAAAGGCCTGCACAAGTTCTTTGATGATTGGAATCTGTTCACGCAGCTCTTCAGGCATTGGTTTTCTGGTTCCCTTGTATTCGGAAAATGCTTTGTGTCTGAAGGTTGGAGCCTTCAGGTCAAAAGCCACCGTAAGATAATCAGGCTTCTCATCATCAATAAGCCTGAATAAAATATTTAAAAATCCGTATACAGCATTGGTGTGTACACCCTTTGCATTGGTAAGCATCGGCACCCCGTAAAAGGCACGGTTTGCTATACTATGTCCATCTACCAGAACTATCTTTTCTGCCATCTGTGGTTCCTCCCTAAATTATAAAAACTTCGCTATTACCAGCATGGTCATAATAAGTACGCCTATGCCACTTATTGCTACAACCACTGACATAAAGGTAACCAGTCGGTCTCGTATCCTTATTCTTGCTCTGACTTCATTCAGTCTGTCTTCCAGCTTTTTTTGCAGATTAAAGTAGGTATCATCTTTTTCCAGCTGCTTTAAGCCCTCATGAATCAGGAACTGCACATTCATCTCTTCTGTACAGTTTTCACAGACCTGCGCATGCATCATGAATTTTTTTAAATTAGTTCCATCCAGAGAATCGTCCAGAAATTCTGGCATCAACCGGTTAATGTCCTTACAGGAGAATTCTCTTTTTTTAATCAATATCTTCTTGTATTTTTTCATTTTCCCTAAGCCTGTCTTGATACTTTTCTATATTCCAAAGGAGAATATCCTTTATTTTCCCTGAACCGCTTGGTGAAATAACTCATATCGGTAAAGCCGCACTCTTCCCCAATTCTTGAAGCCTTCATATCTGTCTGGGACAGCATTATTGCAGCCTTGTCAATTCGATATTGCAACAAATATTTAATCGGAGGCACTCCTATGATTTTCTTAAAGCAGCGGAGAGCTTCACTGACACTTACATTGCCTGCAGCAGCAATATCCTCTGCAGAAATATCCTCTCCAAAATGTTCCTGGATATAGGAAAGCATTTTTTTAATTCTTCTGTCATTCTTTTGAAGCCCCTCGTTAATTGGAACCTCATCCGATTTAATATTATTAAAGAGAAGAAAAAACACCTCTGTCAGATAGCTTCGCACACTCCATTCGTACATCTTTTCATCCCTGACCTGAATGCCCCAGGCTGTATCCAATTTTTCAAGCATTTCCTTATGCCATGGAATCTCTTCAGTCAAAAGAAGATGCTCTGCATTCTGATTTTTCATAAATGGATATATGTAATTGGTCCAGTATACACTATCAATTCCCCCAAGGAGCCTTGGATGGAATACAAAAGAATGTATCTTACTTTCTGTACCAGCCGGCCATGCTCCATGAAGCACAGTGGAATTGACAAATATCCCTTCACCAGGCTTGAGAGTATACTTTGAAGTACCTGCTGCCACTGTAACAAGTCCCTGGACACTGAAAATAAACTCCCATTCATCATGCCAGTGCCATTCCACAGCATAATGATTTAAATCATCCCTGTATACAGCCACTGGATATCCTGCTGCGCCGTGAGTTACCAGTTCTTTTCCATCAGATCCTATCTGACATTCACATTCATTTAACATATTTTTCTCCAAAAAGACTTTTTATGTATTTTATACCATTCTGACGAAAAAGTCATATCTTTTTGTTGGAATAATTATATTATTTTCTCATTTTTGAAGATATAATCGCAGTATCAAAAGCAAAACGAAACAAGGAGAACAGACATGACTACATTATTACTGGCTGTAATATATATTACTTTTATTTCTCTTGGACTGCCAGATACGCTCTTAGGCGCCTGCTGGCCAACAATGTATCTTGAATTTGGAGTACCACTTTCCTATGCAGGCATCATTTCCATGACCATTGCACTTGGAACTATCATATCCGCTCTGCTTTCAGACCGTATGACAAAAGCTATAGGCGTAGGAAAAATAACAGCCTTTTCAGTGGCAACTACCTGCGTTGCACTATTTGGTTTTGCCATAAGTCACAGCTTTTTAAGTCTTTTTATCTGGGCAATCCCCTATGGACTTGGTGCTGGTGGAGTTGATGCTGCCATCAACAACTATGTTGCGCTTCATTACGAAAGTCATCACATGAGCTGGCTGCACTGTATGTGGGGACTGGGTGCCGCAACAGGACCTTATATTATTACATATGCTCTTACTCACAGCATGGGCTGGAACGGAGGCTACCTGATAATCTCCATTCTTCAGGTTGCCCTGACAACTGTAATTTTCATCTCTCTTCCACTTTGGAAAAAGCCCTCCGAAGGACTCAACAGCCAGCTGTCGCAAAGTGCCAGTGAAGATATGAACCAGACAAAAGCCATTAGTATTAAGGAAATTGTGGCTATCCCAGGTGCCATTCAGCTTCTCATAGCCTTCTTCTGCTACTGCGCATTAGAACAGACCGCTATGCTGTGGGCATCCAGCTACCTGAATCTGCATGGTGGTCTGACCCCTCAAAAGGCAGCCAGTCTGGCCGGCATGTTCTGTGTCGGCATCACACTGGGAAGAGCTGCCAATGGATTTATTGCCATGAAATTAGATGATACTACTCTCATCCGTGGGGGATGTGTAATTATCGGCATAGGTGCAGTATTAATGATTATTCCTACTATTCCAACTGCCATTATTGGATTTATTCTGGTAGGAATTGGATGTGCACCAGTATATCCATGCATTATTCATTCAACACCTACCAATTTCGGTGCCGACAAATCCCAGGCACTAATCGGAGTTCAGATGGCCTGTGCATATATTGGAATACTGATTATGCCTCCACTTTTTGGAGTCATTGCTAACAATATCAGCATTTCTTTGCTGCCATTCTATCTGCTTGGAATACTTTCATTACTATTTGTAATGCATGAAACAATGTTAAAAAAGATCAACGCTTAGATCTCTTTTTATAAACACCACTTTATTAAAGTCGGGTAACTATTGTTGCCCGACTTTTCTTATTACCTGTCGTATTCTTTAAGTTTTTCTATCAGTTCTTCTTCACTGTTTACTACGAATCCCTCAAATCCCATCTTAACCGCCTGTTCCACATTGGCAGGCAGATCATCAAAGAAAATGCACTCCTCGGCCTTCAAATCAAACTTAGTAAGAAGTGACTCATATATTTCCGGCTCAGGCTTACATTGATTTACCATGTAGGAAACCATCTCCCCATCCAGAAGTCCTCGCCAGTAGCCCACTGATGAATGGGCGTCAAAGAGGGGTTTGGAATAATTTGACAGACAGTATAATTTGTATCCCCTGTTCTTCAGGCTCTTCATCAGGTTCCATACTTCAAATCTGGGAAGAGGCATTCTCTCAGGATGAACAAAGAACCATCTGAACATGTCCTCATGGTTGGGATACAGACAGCACAGCCTATCGCATATTTCCTGAGTGGTTGCAATTCCTCTGTCAAATTCATCACACCAAAACTGTGCTCCAAAAATTTCTTTTCCTGCTTTTTCGGCTTCGTCGCTGTCAAAACCGTACTCCATTATCATATCTTTCCATCTGTAGGAAATCAGTACATTACCCACGTCAAATATCAAATTCTTAATCATATTACCCTACTTTCCATTTTTCTTTTTCATCTCTTTTTTCATCTGACTTATTTTAATACACTTCTATACAAAATCATAGCAGGAATAACACCTTTGAATTTAAAAAAAGGCTTCCGGAATATCCGGAA
This sequence comes from Lachnospiraceae bacterium UBA1729, assembly GCA_002315945.1. Classification (GTDB taxonomy): domain Bacteria; phylum Bacillota; class Clostridia; order Lachnospirales; family Lachnospiraceae; genus UBA1729. The sequence goes on from DCIJ01000090.1 coordinate 52,537, forward strand.
GCCCAAGCCTACTACTGTAATTTATACCTCTTATTAAATTCCTTAATATGCTTAACCAGCAAATCTACTGCCCATTCCTCTTTTTCTGGTTTCCTGTCACAAACCCCAATTAGGACAGTCATTGGAGCTGCATATGTCATTGCAAGAACATGAGGGTCCCCTTCAACCATCAGTCCATTCTTCATAAGAACTGAGAATAAAGCTTCAAACTGTTGAACCGGCATTTCAACATATCTTTCATCATACATCTGAGCCAGCTCTGGCTTGTGGAACTGTTCAACAACCATAAGCTTTCTAAAGGCTCTGGACTGCTCATTATTAAGAGCCATCTTAAATAGATTTACAGTCCTGTTAATCTGCTCCTCTTCTGTCATTTTCAACAGTTCTTCTTCATTACTAAGCTGTTCCTTAAAGTCTGCTTTTACAGCATGAAGAGCCGCCTGAAATCCAATAATACTTTCTTCAAGTATCTTATTGTACAAGGTCTCCTTATTTTCATAATGCTTGTACAAGGCTGAAGGCACGCAATCAATTGCCTTGGCAATATCTGTGATTTTTACACCATCATATCCTCTGTCCGCAAAGAGCTTAAGAGACTCTGTAATTAACATTTCCTTTGTATTTTCGTGTCTTGGCATATTCATTCTCCTTATTTTTAGTATGAAAGAATTGCTCTTTTACACTCCACCCTGGTGATTGATTATACACCAACAAAAAAATACATTGCAAGAAAAAAGTGCATATTTTTTTACATACGCGTCAAAAAACGTCGCCATCCGTTGTGTGAGTGTCCTTATGGTATTTACTCAGGCTTGGCAAATATATCCTGTTCCTCCACCGGAATAAAGCGCATATGCTTAAGTTCCAGTCCGTCTGAGCCAAACTGGAATTTGTAATAAACCTTCTTGCCGGTAGTGCGACGAAGCTGTTTTGTGACAGTTTTCTCAACATTGTCAGTACCATTTACACTAATTGTAGTAGCATAAAAATTATTCATATAGATTGATATAGGTAACTGTGCCAGGGAATTAGCCACTGATGAATAGGTCAGCTCCATTTCAAACACACCCATATCATTAAATTCAACTTCAACTATATAAGATTTGCCAGCTTCACCTGTCACATTTTCAATTTCGATATCCACGATGCCGTCAGCGTTGGCATGGAAGGTTTTCATATTGAGATATGCCTCATCATCAGCACTATCTTCTTCAAAGCCTTCTGTCAGCAGCTCCTCCTCCACGCCCATCAGACGATCCATGGCAGGAGTCGAAATCAAAAACTCCAACAGATTTACAGCATTGCGCTGCAGGTCAGCCCTTGATATCTGTCCCTTTTCAAGGCACTCCATACAGTTATCTGACATCAGATCCTCTTCTGAATTCTGGCAGCACATATACACATCATTCCCAGACTGGGCAATAGGTGCTCTGTTGGCACGATCTGCCTCACCCTCTGGCCAGTTGCCCTTAGCCCACCAGTCAGACATAACCATACCCTTGAATCCCCACTGTTTTCTAAGAATAAGAGTATTTAGTTCAAAGTTTGCTGCTGCCCACACTCCATTCACAGGATTATAGGAGGTCATAATACAATTTGCATCTCCCTCTCTGACTGCGATTTCATAAGGCCGCAGATATATTTCTCTCAGTGCTCTTTCAGAAACTACTGAATCAACCAGACTTCTGTCAGTCTCCTGATTATTAGCTGCAAAATGTTTGATTGCACCCGTAACATTGCACTTATGTAAACCTCTAAGCTCGGCAGCACACATTTTTCCAGTAAGGATGGGATCCTCTGAAAAATACTCAAAATTTCTACCATTCAATGGATGTCTGATAATATTAATACCAGGTCCTAGAATAGCATCAATTTTATTTTTTCTAAGCTCAAGACCTACCATTTCAAAGAGTTCTTCTGCCAGTTCTACATTAAAGGAGCTGGCAATGGCTGCACCATTTGGCAGGGAAAAAGCTTTGGTTCCACAATCCATACGAATACCCGAAGGACCATCTGCACAGCCTGCAATAGGGATACCATGGGTCTTCAGATCAGCAGTTACTCCGCCAAAGCAGGCAGCAATACCAGGAGTTGCCTGGCTTGAACACATACCCTCCCCATGGAACAAATCTACCAGTTCCTTGTCTGATAGCTGTGCCACAAAGGATTTAATATCAGTATTACCCTTAGCTACATCTTCAAGCCTGTACCCCTTGTCACCAGTAACCGGGATTTCAAAGGGAGCATGCTTTTCCAGTTTTGTTGCAACCGAATCAATTGAAAGAGGACACTGCTCCCAGGTAATATCAATGGTTCCATCCTCATTGCCAGAAGCTGCCATTCTCTCAAATTCGATTCTTGGAGCAAGAGCCTGCTCGAGCTCTTCAATTACGGTATCCTCCAGTTCAAAGGAGCCAATCAGGGCAGCACTTCTAATATCACCACCTAAATATACCTGGTAACTGCCCTTCTCCAAAATCCAGGCAAACTGGTGACCTGATTTTCCAGAATCATCATAGGAAGCAAAATCTGTCATTTTGCAGACTATGTAAAGAGTGGTCTCTTCACCAGGCGACAGAGTTCTGGTTTTGCCAAATCCTGCCATGACTTTTTTAGGCTTATTTAACTTCCCCGCAGGAGCCTCTATATATACAATGGCTGTTTCTTTTCCAGAGTATTTTCCAGTGTTTTTTACTACTAATTCTACCTTAACACTGTCCTTTTCTACCTGTATGCCTTTTACTGTCTTGTCAAAGCTGGTATAGGACAGGCCATAACCAAAGGGATACATTACCTGATTTTTTACGGCGTCAAAGGTTTCAAAATATCTGAAACCAACATAAATATCTTCCTTATAAAAATTTCTTGTATTACTTCCAAAGTATGGGTCGCTTGGATGATTTTCAATCTGGTTTGTAACGGTAGTAGCCAGTCTTCCTGCCGGAGTCACGTCTCCCATCAGTACATCCACTACTCCATTACCGCCTTCCTGTCCACCCTGCCATACATACAGAAGGGCGGCGTTAACATCCACGGCCCAGGACATGTCGATAATATTTCCCACGTTGAAAAGTATTACAGTCTTTTCACAGGCTTTGGAAACCCTGTCAATTAATTCCAGCTCTGTCTCAGTAAGTCTATAACTGCCTTCCCTGTTATGGTTATCCTGGTCCTCACCGGCAGTACGTCCAATAATAACAATGGCCACATCTGTGTCCCTTGCAATAGCTTCCATCCGGGATGTTATTGGCATCTCCTTTTGAGACCAGGGGGTCTTGCCCCAGCCCTGACCCTTTTCATAGGGATTTTTTTCAATCCAGGCTTTGTATATCTCTATCAGCTCAGAATTAAGGTTGATATCCTCTCTGCTGCATAATGCATCCAATATACTAACCACGTAGGAAGTGTTAACCATTCCCCCTGAGCCCAGACCGCTCTTATAATAGTTAAATGCGCATCTTCCAAAAACCGCCACCTTCTGACCAGCTTTTATTGGAAGCGCATTATTATCATTCTTAAGAAGAACACATCCCTCTGCCACCATTTTTCTGGCAAGAGATGCATACTCATCCTTTTTTAGTACTTTCAACGACATATCTATTTCCTCTATTTCCTATTTTTCCTATTTTACCGCTTTTTTGTGTTACCTTTTCTTCTTATTTACAGAATAGCCAAACTTCCCGATTTCCTTTCCCAGGGTGTAATAGGTACCATGCGAATAGACAATAGGGTCAGCTTTGCTCAGGTCAAATTTGTTATTTTCATCCATGTACTGCTTGTCAGCATGAACTGCAACCACCTCAGCTATGAACATGTCATGAGTTCCCAACTCTAACATCTGTGTAACTCTACACTCAATATTTACGGGGCTTTCATTAACATAGGGGGCACCAACTATTTCACTTTTGACAGGTGTCAGCTTGCAGCTCTCCCATTTGTTCATATCCCTGCCTGATTTCACCCCACAGAAATCAGTAGCAAAGGCCAGCTCTTTTGTTGTCAGATTGATTACAAATTCACCTGTCTCTTCAATCATATGATGTGAATATCTGGACTTTCTTACGGAAATGGATACCATGGCAGGGTCTGAGCAGACTGTGCCTGTCCAGGCAACCGTAAACAGGTTGGAATTGCCGGCTTTGTCCGCAACGCTGACTAATACCACCGGAAGTGGATATAACATATTTCCAGGTCTCCAAATTTCCTTATCTCTAATTTCTGACATAATTTCCCTTTCTTCTTCATTTCTCTTCTTGAGTACCAAACTCTACTACATTGCTTCCTGTGAACTGCACTTTTACTAAATTACTGCTTTTGGGATAACAGCAATTTTACCAGCAGATTTTCTGTTGTATTTTTTCCGCCTTCTATCACTCCGGCTCCTTTAGCAAGCCTGTTGACCTCATACACTTCCATATGTGTTCCACCCTTCAGACACTGAGTGGTAATATATACGGGCACCCCAAGGCTTTCAAACCTGCGAAAATAATCCATATAGGTAGTATCTTCGCTGGGCACCCCGCCCGTTCCATAGGCCTCAACCACCACACCTGAAACTCCCCGCTGGAGATAATAGTTGAAGATATCAGGATTCATCCCCGGAAACAGCTTAATTAATGCAACTTCCTGATTCACCTCATATTCTTTTGGTTTGTATTCCATAGGTGTGCTGGCATAGCATTGTCTCTCAGCAAACAGCTTTCTTCCAAAATCTGTCAGTTCAAGCAGCGAATCACACATGTATCCAACTGCTTCACAATTAATACTTTCAAAAGCCTCTTTGTCGGTAGTATGAACCTTTTTCACACTGCTCCCGTCCATAAGAGTTCCCGCAAACATCAGATACACCCCGGGCCCTGCAACCAGACAGGCCTCAATGGCATCCTGCAGATTTTGTGGTGCATCCGAGTCCGGAGCATCTATTGGTAATTGTGCCCCCGTAAATATCACAGGCACAGGTATATTTTCCAGCATATAACTAAGGGCAGCTGTTGTATAACTCATGGTATCTGTCCCATGAGAAATCACAATTCCCTCATAGCCCTTTTGTACAGCCATTGCCACTATCTGTGCCAACCTGATCCAGTCCATGGGAACCAGATTGGTACTGTCCTTGGCCATTACCTCTAAAGTATGAAGCGTCACCAGGTCCGGATTCAGGTGGAGATACTGGGTCAGCCTGTCTGCACCCATACCTGGAGTAAGTCCGTTTTCTGACTCTACGCAAGCTATGGTTCCCCCTGTGGTCAGCATAATTATTTTTCGTTTTTCCATATTTCTCTACTTTATGTAAACCAATGTGTTGATAAAATGAAACTATTCCTTCACCATCTATATCCAGGAATCATCCTCAGAAAATGCTACCGAAAGAAGTGCATCCATTCTCTCGACATTTTCCTTTCCCTCAATTACATCAATCAGATCTGCAGTCTCCAACAGGTCTTCCAAAGACTCATCCGGACCTATTTCATAGCTGATATTCTGCTCACAGAGTGGACACGCAGTTCTTTTATCCATCACCTTGGACAAAAATCTGTAATTACATTCTCTGCACTCGTAAAATCCACATTTGTCTACTTCTTCATCAAAAAAATACATAATATGTCACTCCTCATTTTTCATATCGGAAAACTGTGTTATTATATCAGATTTTTTTATGTCCTTCAGTATTTCTACTTAAAATATTTCTTTAAAATAAAAAACGAGGGAAGTACTGATGACTTCCCTCGCAGATAATACATATTTTATTACATAAGTTTTCTAAACATCGCTTCGAAATCAGCAAGTTCAGCCTTCTTAGGATTTCCAGGTGCACAAGCATCAGCTGCAGCTGACTCGCACAGGAATGCAAGATCTTCTTCCTTAATATCAAGCTTGGTAGGAATTCCAACATCTACTGAGAGCTGCTTAACAGCATCAATAGCTGCCTTACGGTATTCAGCCTCTGACATGCCTGTTGTATCAACATCAAATGCTTCAGCGATATCCTTGAACTTGGTTCCAGTGCACTCCTGGTTGAATTCCATTACGATAGGAAGCATCATAGCACATGCAACACCGTGAGGAGTATCATATACTGCGCCAAGAGTATGAGCCATTGAATGTGCAATACCAAGACCAACATTAGAATATGCCATAGCTGTTACATACTGAGCAAGAGCCATTCCTTCACGTCCATCAGGATCATTTTCTACTGCTTTGCGAAGATTCTTAGCAATGAGCTGGATAGCTTTCAAATCAAGACAGTCAGCCAGTTCCCAAGCTGCTGCTGTTGTATAACCTTCGATTGCATGAGTAAGAGCATCCATACCTGTAGATGCTGTAAGTCCCTTAGGCATTGATGCCATCATATCAGGATCAACAACTGCCACATCAGGAATATCGTTAGGGTCTACGCATACAAACTTTCTCTTCTTCTCAACATCTGTGATTACATAGTTGATTGTAGATTCAGCACCTGTACCACCTGTGGTAGGAACTGCAATAGTAAATACGGTACGATTCTTAGTAGGTGAGAGACCTTCCAGGGAACGAACATCATAAAAATCAGGATTATTTACGATGATACCAATACCCTTACCAGTATCCATTGAAGAACCACCACCAATTGTAATCATGAAGTCTGCACCAGATTTCTTGTATGCATCAACACCATGCTGAACATTTTCAATAGTAGGATTTGGCTTAATATCACTGTAAAGTTCGAACTCGATACCATTTTCAGAAAGTAAGTCAGTAACCTTGGCTGCTACTCCAAACTTAACCAGATCAGGATCAGAAGCAACAAATGCCTTCTTAAAGCCCTTTGACTTAACAATACCAGGAATTTCCTTGATTGCACCATGTCCATGGTAAGACATTCCATTTAACACAAAACGATTTACTGCCATTTTTGTACCCTCCTTAATATGTAAATACCTTTTGTAGTGAATATTATACCAAAAATGGCAGTAAGATAAACATATTTTTATGCAAATTTTACGTACATTTGCATATTAAAGGTTTTCATACATATGTCCAAGCACTCTCATGGTGGCTTCTAAATCTTCTTCAGCTACCTCTTCAAACAGCCCATCACACAGATTTTCTATAGTCCCTGCATACTTTTCAAAAATATCCCAGGCCTTTTTTGTCATATAGATTCGGGTTTTCCTTAAATCCTCTTCATCCTGAACAGTAGTGACATAACCCTTTTCTTCCAGTCTGCTTACAACCTGTTTTACGTTCTGCCGGGTAGTAGCCTGAATCAAAGCTACTTCATTCAGTGTTGGGGGCTTGTCAAAAAAGCTGATGCAACGCAGGGTAAATTCCTGCCGCCAGCTGATTTCTTCAAAAAGCCTGTCCCCACTTGCCTGAATTTTGTTATTTATTACATTAATATATCCAAGAAGAAAGGATCTGACAGGCATCCCCGGTGTCTTGTTGTTTTTAGTAATATTCCTAATTATGCTCTCATTATTCATATGACTTCACTGTGTTAATCAATTCCTTAATCTTATCTGAACTCGAGGCATCAAATGACTGCCCTATCATTTTTGTAATATAATCTTCTGCTCTTGACTTGTCTGTTTTTTTCTCAACAGTTTTCTTAACTGTAGATAGAATCAGTTTTGAAGGCAGAGAAAGCTTATCATAATCCAGTCCTCCCTGAAAATAAAAGAAGGGACTCTTAAGTTCATTCTGCTCCACAATACCCTCAACAACCTCTTCATAATCAGGACATGCACCTACAGCAAATGTAATTAGATTTTTGGGATTCATTTTCTGGATTTTTCTAATGCCGGTAATCATGTTACCCATAATCCATCCTCCGAAAATCACCTGGTCAAAGGCTGCTATCTCTGATGCATTAATTTCTTTGATTCCAACTGCCTTACAGTTTAACTCGCCAGCAATCCACTGGGCATATTTTTTTGTAAATCCTGTTGAGCTTTGATAAATTACAATTCTTTTCATAATTCTGACTCCTTTTCATCAATACGTTAAAAGGCAATATATTGCCTATTTAGGCGTATGTCAAGGTATTTTACAGAAATTTAATGAATAGGACACCGGGGGGTGGAACAATTTATATTACCCTTTAATATGGCTGTCATTTTCAGTATAATGGATTCATGCAAAATACAGTTTCGGAGGTAAATAATGAAGAAGCCACGCCTGATTAACAGTTTTAAATATGCTTTCACGGGCATAATAACTGCAGTAAGGGACGAACGAAATATGAAGATACACCTCTTTGCAACCCTTCTGGTTATTGCATTAGGTTTATCATTACACATCAGACTATGGGAATGGCTTGTGTGTATTGGCTGGATATTTCTGGTTATAGGAGCTGAAATGTTTAATACTGCCATTGAAAATGCAGTGAATCTTGTAACGTCTGATTATAATCTCTTTGCCCAAAAGGCAAAAGATATTTCGGCCGGAGCAGTGCTTGTACTGGCTATAGGTGCCACAATTTCAGGAGTCCTGATTTTCCTTCCAAAAATAATTATTCTTTTTACCACCTAAATTTTAATGTACTCATACATGGTTATACTAATCCATAGATTTAATCATACAAATTTATAAATAAGAAAGTATAGAGAGA
>DCIJ01000050.1 GCA_002315945.1 Lachnospiraceae bacterium UBA1729
GGAAATAGTAATTCTTATGAGGACAAAAGTGCTAAACTTTTGTCCTTTTTTTGTTAAAATTGTTTGATAATAGTAAGGAAAGATTGTAGAATATTGAAATATGTTTGACTTTAGTATTTATTTATCAAAATTATGGATTGGAATATTTATTGTTTCAATATTATATGAACTGATTAAGATGAATCTCTTTGGTGTATGGATTGCTCTTGGAGCAGTTGGCGCACAGGTATCTGGATTTTTACATGCACCATCCTATATACAGGCAACTGTTTTTTTATTTATCTCAGCTCTTTTACTCTTTACAGTACGACCGTTTGGACTTCGTTTTGTCCATAGGGCAAAAAGTGAAAGCCATGTGAAAGGAATGATTGGCAAAACCTGTTTTGTAATCAGTGAGATAGATAATTCTGCAGGTATTGGAAAGGTTCGTCTGGGAGATGTCGAGTGGTCCGCCAGATCGTATAAGAAAAATGTAATATATCCCGTTGGGACGGTTGTTAAAATTGTAGATGTAATTGGTGTTAAATTAATTGTTAAAGCAAAATAGAATTGGAGATTGAAAATGAGCTTAAAGAATCGTAATTTTTTAAAACTGTTGGATTTTACAGCTGAAGAAATTTTGGAATTTCTTGATTTGGCTGATAAGTTAAAGGCTATGAAAAAGAGTGGAAAGCTCCATGATGTGTTAAAGGGTAAAAATGTTGCTCTCATTTTTGAGAAAACCAGCACAAGAACCCGCTGCTCTTTTGAAATTGCAGCGCATGATCTTGGTATGGGCACAACCTATCTTGATCCTGCTTCTTCACAGTTTGGTAAAAAAGAATCTGTAGCTGATACAGCCCGTGTACTTGGAAGAATGTATGAAGGAATTGAGTACAGAGGCTTTGGACAGGAACTGGTGGAAGAGCTTGCTGAATATGCAGGGGTACCTGTATGGAATGGACTTACAAATGAATTCCATCCTACCCAGATGCTTGCAGATATGATGACAATTAGAGAGCATAAGGACACTCTTAAAGGCCTCAAGCTGGTATATTTTGGCGATGCAAGATACAACATGGGCAATTCCTATATGGTTGTATGTGCCAAATTAGGTCTTGATTTTGTGGCATGTGCACCTAAGAAATATTTTCCTGATGAAAAACTCGTAGAGACCTGTAAGGAAATTGCAGCTAAGAGTGGTTCTACCATTACCATCACAGAAGACATTAATGCTGTTAAGGGTGCTGATGTTGTATGTACAGATGTTTGGGTATCAATGGGTGAGCCTGATGAAATCTGGAAGGAAAGAATAGAAGATTTAATGCCATATCAGGTTAATAAGGCTGTTATGGATTTGGCTGGCGAAAAAGCAATCTTTTTACACTGCTTACCCAGCTTCCATGATTTAAATACTAAGATTGGTATGGAGATGGGCAAACGTTTCAATATTACCGAGATGGAAGTTACAGATGAAGTATTTGAGTCTGAAGCATCCAAGGTATTTGATGAAGCAGAAAATAGAATGCACACAATTAAGGCTGTAATAGCAGCAACAATGGGCGCTACTTTTGAATGAAGCAGAAGATATTAGAATTATTAAAAAATAGTGACGACTATGTTTCAGGGCAGGTGCTGTGCGACAAATTCGGTGTTTCAAGAACAGCGATTTGGAAGGCTATCACAGCCCTTAAAAATGAGGGTTATGATATTGATTCTGTAACCAGTAAGGGCTATTGTTTAAAGCTTGTTCCAGATGTATTGACATCCAGTGAAATAGGAACAAGGTTAAATACTGAATGGCTGGGCAGGCCTATGGTATGCTATGAATCCATAGGATCCACAAACACTGAAATCCGAAACCTGGCAGAAAAAGGAGCTAAAGAGGGAACTCTGGCTGTAGCTGATATGCAGACTGCCGGACGAGGCAGAAGGGGTCGTGACTGGCTGATGACACCAGGCAATATGTTGGCTTTTTCCTTTCTGTTAAGACCTAATTTTTCTCCGGATAGTGCCAGCATGATTACTATCCTGGCTGCTGTTGCCATTCTTCGTGCTGTTGAAAAAAACAGTGACTATCCAGTACAGATAAAGTGGCCCAACGATATAATAATAAATAAGAAAAAAGTCTGTGGTATTCTGACAGAGATGAGTATCGAGGAAGGTTATATTTTGCATGTTGTTGTTGGCATCGGTATAAATGTTAACATTGAAAGCTTTCCGGAAGAAATAAAGAGTACTGCAGGATCCATATTTTCCGAAACTGGAAAGAAAATCAACAGAGCCCAGCTGCTAGCAGACTGCTTAAAAGAATTTGAAGCTCTGTACGAAGGCTTTTGTAAAGAAATAGACCTAAGTTCTATTTTGGATGAGTATAATTCCAAGCTGGTTAGTATGAACAACCAGGTGCGGGTTCTTGATCCAAAGGGTGAGTTTTGTGGAACATGCAGAGGCATGGATTCCCTGGGGCAGCTTCTTGTTGAAAGAGATGATGGAAATATTGAAGCCGTATATGCTGGCGAGGTAAGTGTTCGCGGTGTATATGGGTATGTATAAAAGGAGCAGGTAATGATTAGACCTTCTTTAGATGAAGCAAAAGAAATTGCTGGTTTAAATAAATATAGTGTTATTCCGGTTGGGAAAGAAATTTTTGCTGATATGCGTACTCCAATGGAAGTGTTGAAAATACTTCAAAATGTGAGTAATCATGTGTTTATTCTTGAGAGTATGGAAGACAGTCAGAAATGGGGAAGATATACCTTTATCGGTTTTGACCCAATCCTTGAGATTACCTGCAAGGATGGTTTGCTTCTTATAAATAAGGAAGAACCTGAAGCTGTAGAAAAGTTAACCCCTAAGGAGCTTATTAATCAGGTTCTGTCTGATTATAAGGCACCAAGGCTGGAGGACCTGCCTCCTTTTGCCGGAGGCCTGGTTGGGTATTTTTCCTATGACTATATTAAATATTCTGAACCAAATTTAAAATTGAGAGCCGAAGATTCAGAGAAGTTTAATGATATTGATTTAATGCTCTTTGACAAGGTAATAGCCTATGATAATTTGAAACAAAAAATTATCCTTATAGTTAATATATCCACTGATAATATCGAAGAGAACTATAAAAAGGGCTTAAAGGATATCAAATATCTTGAGACATTATTGAATCAGGGTAAGCCAAAGGTTCATGAACCATTAAATCTCCAGGATGAATTTGAACCACTGTTTGATGAGACTGAATATTGTCAGATGGTAAATAAGGGCAAGCAGTATATAAAAGAAGGAGATATTTTCCAGGTTGTATTGTCTAACAGACTAGAAGCCAAGGCAACAGGCTCTTTGTTTGATACATACAGAGTCTTAAGGACAACCAATCCTTCTCCATATATGTTCTATTTTTCAAGCGATGATATTGAAATTGCAGGTGCAAGCCCTGAAACATTGGTTAAGCTGGAAAAAGATGTTCTGCATACCTTCCCGCTTGCGGGTACCAGACCCAGAGGCAAGACAGCTGAAGAAGACCTGGCGTTGGAGGTTGAACTTCTTGCAGATGAGAAGGAAAAGGCTGAACATAATATGTTAGTAGACCTGGGGAGAAATGACCTGGGTAGAATTAGTAAGTTTGGAACTGTAGAAGTTGAAAAGTACATGTCCATTGAGAGATATTCTCATGTAATGCATATTGGTTCTACGGTTAAGGGAATAATCAGGGATGATAAAACAGCTATTGATGCTGTAGACGCCGTGCTACCTGCAGGAACTTTGTCTGGTGCTCCCAAGTATCGTGCTATGCAGATTATTGATGAATTGGAAAATAATAAACGTGGCATATACGGTGGCGCAATAGGTTATCTGGATTTTACGGGAAATTTAGATACATGTATTGCAATCAGACTGGCTTTTAAAAAGAATGATAAGGTCTTTGTCAGATCTGGAGCTGGTATAGTGGCAGACAGTATTCCTGAAAATG
>DCIJ01000071.1:0-120 GCA_002315945.1 Lachnospiraceae bacterium UBA1729
CTCACCCGTCCGCCACTAAGTTTACAACTCTTCACTCCGAAGAGATCTGAAAAGTAAACTCCGTTCGACTTGCATGTGTTAAGCACGCCGCCAGCGTTCATCCTGAGCCAGGATCAAACT
>DCIJ01000071.1:252-19657 GCA_002315945.1 Lachnospiraceae bacterium UBA1729
TGCTGTTTATTTGTCAAAGTTCATTGTGTTGTATCTCTCAGACGCAACTATGATAGATTATCATGTCGTCTTGTCTTTGTCAACAACTTTTTTTATTTTTTTCTGCGCTTGATTTCGTTGTTTCTCAAGTGCAAGCGAAATACTATCATAGTAAAAAGAGGTCGTCAAGCACTTTTTGGAAATTTTTTACAAGTATTTTTATTCACTTTTTTATACATATAATGTTATGTAATCTATATATATATACAAGTGTTGAAACCGTGTGATTTACAGTTGTATATATACTACATTATGGCAACTTAGCATTTTTCACATATATTAATTGGATTGTTGTCGTTGCAACTGGAAAAGATAGTAATGCTGAAAAAGGACGCAAATAATTGATTTTTGAGTGCTATGATTTTCATACTCCTTTGTATAGAGCTTTTCGACATGAATCGAGAAAAGCACTTTCTAGTAATCATTGCCAAAAAAATAATGCATCCACTATCAAGTGAACGCATTATTTGATTACTGAATATTAATAATTAAGCTGCTTTGCAATAATCAATAACCGAAATATCTTGCATGAGTTTCTTTGCCGTATTAACCAGTAATTCCAACTTTTCAGATACTTCATCTGTAAAAGTAACTTCTCCACAGATTTCACATTCTAAACAAGGAACATTTTTGATTACAATAATACATTCCTTATACTCAACTGTAAAAGTTGTTTTTGATTTTAATTTATTTCCGTTAAGGCACGCATTACACATAACTATTTCCTCCTTGTTTTATTATCTGGCATCCAATGTTCAGTACTCGGTTTATATGCTGTAATAATTATTATTGTTGCTTCTTTGTATCCAATAACAACATGAAGAGCATCTTGCTCAATCACCGTAATGCCTAAAATCAAACAAGATGGATAAGAATCAGGAGAAGCATTAAACTCATCTAAAGGATATTCTTCGATAATTTCGCCTTTCATGATACAGTTTTCTACATCTTTTCGGGAAATATCTCTTTCCATCATTCTTTTTAAGCAATAAGCTCTATATTCAATAGATGCTCCTGATACAAATGCGTTTCGTATTTGTTCAATGTTCATGTTAAGCTCCTTTCATCTAAATTATATTAGAGAAAGTCCTTAGAAGGACTTCTCGGTTTGTCTCTATATGAGAAATCCTTGTTAAACAATAACATAACACCATTTGAAGACTTATACCATAGACACACACCATCTGTTCCAAAGTATTTTTTCAAATTGCTTTCATCCACATACTACCCATTAACCACAACATACAAACAAAATCTGCATATAGCATCAAATTTAATATGCAGATTCCATCCTACCGGATTCGTCCATTTACGCTGACAACTTCGTCGCCCTCAACGGGAACCATCAGATAGCGTTTTCCATCAATGAGTCTGGATTCAACCTGAGACTCCTTGCCCTCCTTCACCTTGACTACTACATCGATGCCGCTGCCTCCGGTGAAGTTTTCCATCTCCTGGTCTTTTCTCTTGATTTCTTCCTTGAGGGTATCTACTTCGTTGAGGAGATTCTTGGTGGCGTGTCGGGTCTGGGATGCAGTTACAGCCTTCTTGTCAAAGAGCATCTCCAGTTCTGTCTCGTCATCCTTCAGGTCTTCTTCTATTTTAATAGCAATCTGCTCGCAGACTTCTTCTGGTACATCCATGTGCTCAGACAGTCTGATGATAGCCTGGCGGTCCACCTCCACAGGAGTCTCCTCGCCCATATTCTCACGTTCAGCTAAAAAGCTCTCGATTCCACTCTGAAGATCTTCATAGAGCATCTCGCCCTCGTCCTCTGTAGGCTTGAGATTTTTTACCATAGCCTTGAAACGCTCTTTTTTCTGTGTGGCAGTACGTCTCTCCCCGCAGCCTAACACCTCTGTCATCATTTCAGAGTGGGGCTCCTTAGGATTTTTTGCATAAAAAATAACCGAATCAATATCAGTGCTTCTCTCATCAAAAGCAGGGAATAAAAATCCGTTCTCTGGTGGTGTCACAACCCAGTCTCTGATTCTGGCACCAATTCTGTTCTCGTCGCTTCTGTATCCAAGGGCAGCCTTTGACAGCACTACAGGACACACAGCGCACAGCATATACTTGAAGGTTTCTTCAGATTCATCCAGCTTCAGCTGATCGCTGGTCTTGGTCATAATGTCATAATTTCCAAAATACATTAATATAAGGAAATTACCCACATATCCATATTGTTCTATTACAAGCTCATAAAAAGTCTTAAGCAGTTCAGGATTGTTAAGTTCACTGGCTCTTAAGCCCATCAGAAACTGCTGCTTGCCACCAGTCTCCATCTCGCTTGAGGGAAATTTGATCTGTAAAAGATTGTTACCTACAGTTCCAGACAGAACCTTGGATGCAATATCAAGATATTTGTACAGTTCATCCTCCTCCAAATCCAAAAAGCTTTGTTCAAAGGTCAGCACTATTTCTCGCTCTGCATTCACATACGCGCCACAGATTCTGTTAAAATTGTGATTATTCTTCTTAATCTTTCTCTTAAGTTCCAGTATGTCCTTTTTACTTGTTGCCACTTTTATTCTCCTGTTCTATGTCTATTTTAATTCATCCCCGTTTGTTGTTGACTTACATTCTGCTTCCGGGGGCCCGAACTGCGTCTGCCAAGCACCAAGGCTACACGCCTCTGACCAGTCGTTCCTTAACATCATCACTGGCAAAAGCCATATGCACGCCGTTCAGATAGTTGGTTGTCCAGAAATCCTCGTCAAAACCAAACTGACCCTGGATGAGCTCCATCTCACCGGTCAGGGTTATTCCGCTGACAGTTTTGTTGTCTGTATTGATATTATAAAAAATCTGCTGTTCGAAAAAAGTCTCAACCGGATAGTTGTCCAGACTTTCTACAGCCTTGGTCTGCAGATTGCTTGAGGGACACAGTTCGAATCCAACGCCGCTTTTTTTAGCAAGCTTCATTACCTCCTCACTTTTTCCTGCAGCCACTCCATGACCTATTCGACCAGCCCCCATCTCAATGGAATCTTTGACATTGATTAAGCTTCCACATTCTCCCGCATGGAGTGTGAAGGGCATTCCCAGTTTTTTTACCTCTGAAAAAAGTGTCAAAAATTCATTTGCCGGATAGGCAGCCTCATTGCCAGCCAGGTCTGCAGCGCATACACCCAGATTCAGATACTCTCTGGCTGCCTTGAACATCTCCAGGTTTTCCTCTGCAGACAGTCCCCGCATAGCGCACACAATCACATTAGTAATAATACCTGTATCAGCTTTCGCCCTCTTAAGGCCTCTAAGCACTGCATCAATTATCTGATTAAACTCAAGTCCCAGCTGTCTGTGAGAGGTGGGTGCAAATCTGGCCTCAATATACCTGATATTTTCCCTGGCCGCAGCCATGGCAAAGCCATAGGCACTCTGCTCCAAGGCATACTCTGTCTGAAGGACCGCCAGGGGCAGGTCAAATCTTGTCAGATATTCCATCAGGTCTCGACATCCCTCACCTACCGTCAGATAAGTCTTCAGCTCATCAGCACTTAGGTCTGCAATCAGTTCCTTCAGATTGGAATATTCCGGTTTGTAAGGAAACTTTTCTCTGTAATCCCAAAATAATGCCTTGCCAGTGACGCCACCCACTAGATTTTCCAGGTCTAACCCCGGGTCATTCTTCAGGATACCAAGAGTTGTGTCCACATCAAGGGATCCGTCCAGGTGGCAGTGTAATTCAATTTTTGATTCTCTAAATAATTCCATTTTTTCTACTATGTAATATTCACACTATTGTATTCAAAATATCTACTTCAAACTCTCCGGTCCAAATCCCACAGGCAACAGTTCCCTGAGCAGATACTTCTTTACTTCGATATCATCATCTGATATTTCGTCAGGATGCTTGGGATTAACTACTTTTGCCAATACTATTTCAAAGGAATCAACATCGCAGAACTCCATCATAACCTGTCTGCACACTCCACAGGGTGCACACAGCTCCAGGGGATCCTTGTCATCCATTCCACCAACAATAGCTATGCGGGAAAAATCCCTCTTTCCTTCGCTTACTGCTTTGAAAAATGCAGTTCTTTCAGCACAGTTGCTGGGAGTATAAGCTGCATTCTCAATATTGCATCCCAGTATTATTTCCCCGTTGGTGCATTCAAGGGCAGCCCCCACCGGATGATGCGAATATGGTACATATGCTGACAATCTGGCCCTGAGTGCCTGTCTAATTAAATCTTTATCTGTCATCTCATATTCCAATAGCAGACTGTAGGTCTACTACATTCTCCTTTCTTATTATCTTTTAGAAAACAAATAGCCTCCTAGAACTAGGAAGCTATCCGTTATGAAACCCATAAAAGTATCGCATATATTCGCACGTTTCAAGCCGCATCACATATCTAAGTCGCACCACATATCTGTGCTGTGAAATAGGTATGTTCAACGATCATATCAACGCCGCTAACACTATTATACACCTATTTGCTTCTCATGTACACCCTTCCGTTAGCAGCAGGTGCAGTTCCTTTTCCAACAAAGAGAAGAAGTGCCGCAATAGTAACAATATAAGGGATCATTGAGATCAGGTTGGGAGAGATAATATTCATCGCACTAACCAGAGATTTTACACCTGTGCAGAAACCAAAGAGGAGACATGCAAAGGTAACACCCTTAGGATTGAATTTTCCAAAAATAACTGCAGCAATAGCAATGAAGCCCTGGCCTACAATTACACTGGGTCTGAACTGGCTAACAGTTGCAAGAGTAACAAAGGCTCCACCAAGACCTGCCATGAATCCTGAGAGAATTACGCAGGCATAACGAACCACATATACATTGATACCAATGGAATCACATGCTTCAGGGTGCTCACCACAGGCTCTCAGATATACACCAAATTTTGTCTTAAAAAAGATGAACCAGCACAGAGCTGCAATAATGAATACCAGATATGATACTGAATATACTCCCAGTACATTGTATCCAAAGGTTCCAGCCTCAAACACTCCGTTGAACATCTTGGGCAGCTTGCTTGAAAGTTCAATAGCAGGGCTGTCTGAAGAGTTATCAAACATAGCCTTGCACAGGAATATTGCAAGACCTGGTCCTAAGAAGTTGATAGCTGTACCAGCTACAGTCTGATCTGCAAGGAACTGAATGCAGGCAATAGCATGCAACAGTCCAAACACTGCTCCGGCCAGTCCTCCGCATAAAAATGCAAACCAGCCATTTCCAGTAAACAGTGCTACACAGGCACCTGTGAAAGCACCAATTGTCATCATTCCTTCAATACCGATGTTTACAACACCGCTTCGTTCTGAAAAGCATGAGCCCAGTCCTGCCAGTAACAGGGGAGGAGTTGCAACAAGGGTAGCATTAATAAGTAATCCTAAATTTTTAATAATTACATCCATTTTTAAGTCCCCCCTATTTACTGTATCTTTGAGGTCTTGCGTGTAAGCTTCTTGAAGCCAGGCTTGAATATTGCCTGAATTGCAATAACAAATACTACACAACCCATGATTATGTTAACTATTTCTGCAGGGGCCTTAACCAGTGAAAGCTTGGTTCCACCGTATTTCATTGCGCCATAGAAGAAGGCTGAGAAGATACATCCGATTGGATTGCTGGAGCCAATCAGTGCTAC
The DNA here is from genome assembly GCA_002315945.1 of Lachnospiraceae bacterium UBA1729. Taxonomy (GTDB): domain Bacteria; phylum Bacillota; class Clostridia; order Lachnospirales; family Lachnospiraceae; genus UBA1729. The sequence goes on from DCIJ01000071.1 coordinate 5,900, forward strand.
AGAGATACCTTCAAAACCATATCCTTCCTGTCCGGCAAACTGAGCAAGTCTTCCACCGATTCCAAGAATCTGAACTGCGCCACCCAGTCCTGACAGTGCACCAGATATTCCCAGTGCTGTGAGGATAGATTTATTTGCATCAATTCCACCAAACTCAGCTGCGAATCTGTTGGCACCAACTGCCTTCAGATTGTATCCAAGTACAGTTTTTTCCAGGACAATCCATACAACGATTGCTAATACAATGGCAATAAGGATTCCCCAGTTTCCACCAGTACAGTCTGTTGCCTTGAGCATGCTCTCCGGGAACAGAATTCTGGCTGTCTCAGCCACATCCTTGCTGGCTTCGCCGCCGCCCTCTTTGTGGATATACTCTAGATTTACCACATAATTGGACAGATAAAATGCAAGCCAGTTAAACATGATAAAGGAAAGAACCTCATGGATTCCTCTCTTTACCTTCATAATTCCAACAACCATTGACCAAACAAAGCCTGCAGCTGCTGCACCCAGCATACATACTATTGCGTGGATACCTGCAGGAAGCTTGAGGGCAATGCCTAAAAAAGTAGCAGTCAGAGCGCCCACAACGAACTGTCCCTCTGCTCCGATATTAAATACACCAGTCTTGAAGGAAAATGCAACGGACAAACCGGTTAACATAATTGGGCTGGCATACATCAGCGTCCAAACAAGGAATTTAGGTTTTCCAAATACTGAATCAACCAGTTTTCCATATACTACAGCTGGAGAGAGTCCTGCTGCCATAAGGAAAATGGCACCTACTGCAAATCCAATAATTATTGAAAGAACAGACATTAATCCAGCAGTAAGGGCTTCAACTTTTTTACTACTCATCTTTTTTACCTCCTGCCATCATAAATCCAAGTTCTTTTTCATCTGCATCAGCAGCTGACACACTACCATTAATCTGACCATCAAAGATTACTTCGATTCGGTCAGACAGGCTCATGATTTCATCCAGTTCGAATGAAACTAACAGTACTGCCTTATTTTTATCACGCTGCTCAACGATATATTTGTGAACGAACTCAATAGCACCAACATCCAGACCACGGGTAGGATTAACTGCAATGAGCAGGTCCTTGTTGTTAGTAACCTCTCTGGCAATAATAACCTTCTGCTGGTTACCACCTGACAGCTGAATAGCCGGCTTGGCTTCAGAATTTCTAGGTCTGATATCAAACTTCTCCTGAAGCTCGGTTGCCTGCTTTCTGATAACCTTGCGATCCAGGAAACCTTTTTTTGAAAAAGGTTCTTCATTATAGTGCTGTAAAATCAGATTGTCTTCTATACTAAACTGAAGGATAAGTCCATGCTTCTGACGGTCTGCAGGAATACTTGAAACACCTGCGTCAAACATTTCCTTGGGAGTCTTGTTAAGCATCTCCTGACCAAGGATAGTTACAGAACCGCCGGTTGCCTTTTTAAGTCCGGTCAGAATCTCAACCAGCTCTGTCTGGCCATTGCCATCTACACCGGCGATACCAACAATCTCACCACGACGAACATTCAGATTAAAGCCCTTCAGGATTTCTACTCCACGATAATCGATTGCGTGGAGGTCCTTAATCTCAAGGACTGTTTCCTCAGGCTTGGCTTCCTCTTTTTCAACTACAAAATTAACCTCACGTCCAACCATCATGGCAGCCAGATCATTTTCTGTTACCTCACTAACCTTGACAGTATCAATATATTTACCCTGACGAATGATAGTACAGTAGTCAGATGCTGCCTTGATTTCCTTGAGCTTGTGGGTGATGAGGATTACACTCTTGCCATCCTTGGTCAGATTGTCAATGATTTCCATAAGCTCATCGATCTCCTGAGGAGTCAGAGAAGCTGTAGGCTCATCGAGAATCAGAGTCTGGGCACCACGGTATAATACCTTCAGGATTTCAACTCTCTGCTGCATACCTACAGAGATATCCTCAATCTTGGCATCAGGATCAATTGCCATTCCGTATTTCTCAGACAGCTCCATTACCTTGGCTTTTGCAGTCTTGGTATCAACCACAAAACCTGCTTTTGCAGGCTCAACACCCAGCACAATATTTTCAGTAACTGTGAAGGGCTGAATGAGCATGAAGTGCTGGTGCACCATACCTATTCCCAAAGAAATAGCATGCTTAGGTCCGGATAACTCAACAGCCTTTCCATTTATCTCGATGGAACCGCTGGTTGGCTTGTACAGACCGTACAAAACATTCATAAGAGTGGATTTTCCAGCGCCATTTTCGCCCAAAATAGCGTGAACTTCTCCCTTATGAACCGTCAGATTGATGTGATCATTAGCAGTAAAATTACCGAACTTTTTTACGATATCTTTCATCGCTATAACCACATTAGTCTCATCAATGTGACTTACGTGATTCATTATGTATCTCTCTCCTTAAATATATTTTGTCAGACCACCACCGTGTCCTGATATCCAATTTCAGATAAGATGGCAGCTAATTCATTCATATAATCCGTGCCCGGAGTCAGCATGTGTGCATATTCGGGTCTGACACCCATGGGTCTGTAGGAAATCAGCTTGAAGTGAAAAGCTCCTGGCTCGTAGTATGACTTCATATATTCCCCAAGGGCTCTGACAGATTTTTTTCCGTCATACAGACTTGGACATATTACGCATCTGATTTCTTCAAGTTTGCCCTGCGCAGCCAAAAAAACTGCATTTTCTAACACAACTTCATAGGTATTCTTAGAGCCTGTGACCGTTTCATAATCTGCCTGAAAAAATGCTTTTACATCCAGCATGACACCATCTGTAACAGACAAAAGTTCCGGGCATTTTGAAAACGGAAGGGTTCCGTTGGAATCAATCAGCGTTGTGAGACCTTCACCTTTCGCTAACACAAACAGATCATGTAAAAAATCCTGATGGAGCATACACTCTCCACCACTGACTGTGATTCCTCTGATAAATGGGACCTGCTTTTTGACCTGTTCCATCACTGCTTGCGGAGTCATGTGTGTTATGTCAACCTGGCAGGGGCCATCCCCTACTGTAATCACCGCTTCGCTGATATCAGGGTTGTGTCCTGACATCACCACCGTCACTCTGGTCTCTGGATTATGGCAGTATCTGCAGTCAATATTACAGCCCTGTAAAAAGATGGCAGTTCTGTTGCCTGGCCCATCCACCGAAGAAAATGGAATAATTTTATTTACCGGAGCTGTAACTGCAGTCATTATCTTACTTTTCGCTCCAGAATCTTGCCATTATGCTTGGCACCGGTTCCAAGATGAGTTGTGTTCTGAAGAACAGCCACTCCCTTTTCAAACTTTTCAATCTCAGATCTCTTAACCAGATAGCCTGTAATTCTGATTACATCTGATTCAGATGAATAGAAGGACAGGTATCGTAAATCCTTTTTCCAGGCCCCTTTAATTATGTCAACCACATATTCCGGATTCTTATGGATTGTGATATCCATGGGGAATATATCACCTGTTCCTGAAGGGAAGTATTTGTGGAAATTACTCAATACATTCAGGTGATCCACCAGCTCTGCCGGCTCTTCTCCAATGGGAACTCTGGTTCCGGGAGCTACTTCTATATCCTCTGCGATACCAACCTGGGCATGTAACAGAAAATGTCCATCAGTTGCTTCGCAGTATTTGTTTACATGATTTTTATTCCAGGTATCAATAATCTCCATGATTTCAACACCCAGCCTGGTAGCCTCTTCGCTATGACCATAGCGGTCGCTTTTTCCTTCTTTTTCAAGAAGAATATTTACTGCATCTGCCAGACCAACCAGTCCATACATGGCAGTAAATCTGTCTCTATGGATAAGTCCCTCCTTGGCTAAGAAGTTGCTTTCAAAGAATCCGCTCTCCTCAACCTCAAAGGCAATTCTGGCATCCATGTATCTGCCCTGAATATCCAGCACATAGGGCAGTACATTTTCCTTAAAGTCCTTAATATCCCTGGCTCTGTCAGCAATATGTCCAAGAATCAGACGGCAGAGTGTATATGAACCACCACCCAGCTTGAGTCCGTTGTAGCAGCTGGCAATTACATAGTCATCGCCCAGCTCTGACTTGAACATTTTATGGTTGGCAAAGGATGGCTTGGCTGTCTTAAGTGCACATCTTACACCAGCCAGAACAAATTCATCATCCGTAATATCAGGATCATATCTCATGGTAATATTGGGAACTGCGTTTTCCAGTTCTGCAGATACTTCCATAATCAGGTATCCTGCTCTTGTAGCCACTGGTCCCAGGTCCGCATGGGAAAAAGAATCCAGTACAGTCCTGTCAACATTTGTTAAGAACAATCTCAGATGTTTTTTTACCGTCTCATCATCCAAATCCTTGATAAATGGATCCAGCAGCATATCCAGATTGCCCAGGTATACCGGATAGTTGGTTATGCTGGGTACATGTTTGTAGATAATAAGCAGGTGGTTCAAGGCCTCAAAAAAGTCTGTAGGAGGCTCCAGCTGCAGAAAAGCTGAACCCTGCTTAAAAAATTTCTCATAATCAGGAACGATATATCTGGGTCTCATGGGGGCATGACCCTCAAATAAATCACAGATACATCTGCGGTCTGCATCACAGTTGAGCAGATCATCTAATCCTTCGGGTACATCCAGCACCTCCAGCAGCCCATCTGCCGCATTGGCAAGATTGGTCAGCTTCTGTTCATGAGTCAGGGATGTATTCTTTATTATTCCAAGTATGTTTTCACGAGTAGCTTGTACTCTGTCCATCGAAATATCTCTCATAGTACCTCCGAAAAAAATACCGTTCTATTTATCTTTGTCCAATAAGATAATTTTTACCAATCAAAGGGTAAAATATTATAACATATTTGTGAACTTTTTTCATCATTCAAAACTATATATCAGCAAATCAATATATCAGCAAATCAATACATCAGAAGAACAGATCATCATCTGAAGTATCAGCCTCTGAAGCTTCTGTATCCTTGTTCTGCTCCAGTTCAGCCAGAGTTCTGTCCAGCACGACCTTGATATCATCCTTGTACATATTCAAATGGTTCTTAATGTACTCAATATGTCTGGCCTTGGCTGCCATTTCCATAATTTCAGAGCCTTCTCCCAAAGCATCAAATCCAACCTGTCTGCTTAGGCCCTTAATTCCATGAACCTTGGTTCTAAACATTTCCAGGTCAGTATCCACCCAGTTCTCCAGGTTATTCATTACATTAAGCAGCTCATCCACATAGCTTTTTAATACCACATGACTCACACCTGAAACCCTGCGATGTCCCTCAAATAATTCCTGTGTATTATATTCAACTATCTGGGCATTTATCTCCTCTGTATCATCTACTTTCTCCCTGAGACGCTTGGGAAGATTGTTCTCCAGCACCTTTTTCAGCCTCTCCACAGTAAAAGGCTTGGTCAGATAGTCTTCAAAACCATAGGGTTCATATTCTGCCACATCATACTCCGACATGTTGGCAGACAGCAGGATTATAGGTGTCCAGGTCAGTCTCTTGATGGCAGTACAGGTTTGCAGACCATCCATCACTGGCATGAGTCTGTCCAGAATAATCAGGTCATATTCATTTTTACTAACCATTTCCACAGCTTCTTTTCCATCAGCTACCGCATCGACCTGTATCCTCCAGGGCGCAGAGAGCTCTTTGAAAATAAAATGGTTAAGCTTCATATCATCAGCTATAAGCACCCTGGCTTTGGGATATATCCAGGAGGGCTTGGAATCGGATGCCTCGGCAAAACGAATATCCGGTGCCAGTCCCAAAAAGCCCGAGCTGGACTCCAGTGTCACATCGTCATACTCCATTTTTGTAAAATTGAGCATATCGTTAACAATGGCTAACAAGTTTTTTCCGGCACTCTTAATCTGTCCAATTAGCGACAGATTATTCTCATTCATATCACTTCTCTGAAGCAGAATATCACTGGAACCAATGATGGTATGCAGGGGGCTCCTCAGGTCATGACTGGTCTGAATCATAATACGACTCTTCTGATTATTCTTCTCTTCAGCCACTTTTTTCAATTTTTCCATCAGGAGATATTCATTCTTCTGATGGGTAATATCTATCAGACTGAGAACATACCCCTTCAGCTTTTCATCACTGTAGACAGCTCTTACACTGCAGGCAAAATACCTGCCATTGCTCTCATACTCCGCTGCTTCCTTATTTGACTCGTATAGTTCTTTGGCCTCTTTAATCAGGCGTTCAGAGCTTTTCGCTTTTAGCAGCCTTTTCCCCTTTTCCGGAAACAGCTGATACGCCAGGGAATTGGCACCCAAAAAGCAGAAATAGCTGTCCATGAGCACATGGGCATTATTGGAATTACTGTACAGACTGGCCTGGAGAATCTCCAGGGTATCTGACAGCATATCCCTTTTCATTAATACGAAAAAAATGACCAGACACATAGTCAGTGCCAGGGGCATCGCAATATCCTGGGGCGCCATTCCAGTTTTTGATAAAAAGAAAGCCGCCATAGGACAGCCTAAAGCCAGATAGGACAGACCCCGCATGTTCATCTCAGCTCTGGTAAATTCAGCTTTATATATAGAATAGACTACCACCAGGATGTTAAGTGAAATCATTACTGCCATGTAGTACCTATATATATACAGATACAGGTCACTGGGGTAGCTGGCGAAAATAGCCACATCCACACTGCACAGTGCCACAAAGGTACAGACTACCACACGGACAGGGAGTACATATCCATTAAAATCCAGCATATAGAAGAAAATTACGTATATCATCTGGATTACCAACAGGATTTCCAGATATCTGATTATCTCCCACTGGCCGGTCAGATATTTAACAATCTCATAGAAATGATATAGCGCAATGGTAACCGATACCAACGGAAACAGACGGTGTGATTTTGTCTGTATCCCCTTGCTGATGTGATACTGCATTATGAAAAAAGTAATACCAAGGCATATGCACTGAAAAAATATCATATAAATATTCCTTTTTATTCCATGGGTCTATACAAAAGTCTCTCCATTTTATTCCATGGGTCTGTACAAAAGTCTCTCTATTTCGGCTCGCATAAATGTAGGATTGTAGGGCCTGAGAATATATCCCGCTGCACCAAGCTTTCTACACGAAAGTACTGTACTAACATCTCCAAGAGAAGTAACAAATACAATTGGTACAGAATTGTTGGTTCGCTTCATAATTATTTCGGCCGCCTCAATACCTGTCATATCAGGCATGTCAATATCCATAAGAATCATATCTGCCTGATTTCCCTGATCGAAGAAATCAATAGCCCGCTTGCCAGAAGTGGTAAGTGTCAGGTCATAATCAGCCTGCAAAATATCCTTGATAAGCAGCAGATTAGTCTTCATATCATCTACCACCAGAATCCTGGCTTTTTCAGGGTTCATCATCTGTCTGCGCTCATTTTCAGACTTTAGAATTGCCATCATATTATCCGGGTTGTCATTTATTATGCTTATGCTGAGATTCTCCGCTTTTGACAAATCCAAAAGCCCGCCCTCCTTCATCAGTATGACAGGACGCAGGTTATGAATTCCGGTATTTTCAAACACATAGCCTTTTTCTCCAGTAGATAGCAGTACTTCGCTTCCCTTTGGATACAGAGCTATATACTTAATAAACTGCTCCACCACATTTTTATCAAACATGATTCCGCAGGCACCCATCAGATATTCAGATGCCTCCCTGGGAGAATAGGGCTTTTTAAAGGGTCTGATTGAAACCAGGGCGTCATACACATCAGCCACATGAAGTATTTTTGAAAAAAGTGTCTGCTCATCTCCGGATATTCCCTTGGGATAACCGCTGCCATCTACGTTTTCATGATGAGAAAGAATGGCCACCCTGATCTGGCTGGGTATAGTGGGGTTCTTGGAGAGAGCATCAAAAGCCTTCTTGGGATGCTCCTTCACAAGTGAGTACTCGGAATGAGTAAGTCTTCCCGGCTTGGTAATAATTTCCTCCGGAATCTGATATTTACCTATATCATGAAGCAAAGCTGCAGTAACCAGATATTCCACATCTTTTCTGCCAAGCCCCATTTTCATACCAATAATACAGCTGGTAATAGCCACATTCACACTATGTGTGGCTGTCAGATTATCTCCAGAGTAGAGATCCATCATATCAATGGTAGTAATATCTGAATCGTACAGCTCATTTACTATGTCTTTTGAAGTGTCCACACAGGCATCAACGTCCTGCATGGTAATTGCTACAAGAGCTTTTTTCCTAATCAGATAAGGAAGTGCCTCTGTTATCTTAATATTGGCAGTGGCATCATCTGCAATATATATGCCTCTGACACCAAACTCATATAATTTGTACAACATAGCCTCAGTGAGCACAGTCCCTGCCTGCAACAAAAGATTTCCCTTGGAATCAAGTATATTATTGGCAGGACGCATACCCGGCTGGGCAACGTTTATTGTTACATAACGCATGACTTTTACTAATTCTTCCTCTAATAATTATTTTTTCGGTCAAAAATCCAATCTATATTGTAAATCATACCCTGCACTTTTTCAATCATTGAGTCGGCTCTGGTCACATATTGACAGCAAAAAGGCCACCCCTTGCGGGATGGCCTTTGGATATTATTCAGACATTCAGGATGTCCTAAGACTTCTATTTAAGATTAGTCAAGAGTGTAAGCATCACCATAAGCTGCTTCAAACTCTGCCTGAGATGAAGGAACTACGATTTCGCCAGAGATGATCTTAGCCTTAACTTCTTCAACCTTGTCAAGAACGCCGTCTGCAAGATATGTAGTTGTAGGAGCAAGATCAACACCACCTGTTGTCAGGTCATATGTGTTAACACCAGCCTTGAATGATCCATCAACGATCTGCTTAGCTACATCATATACTGCGTTATCTACTCTCTTCATAGCAGATGTGATAACTGTTCCCTCTGCTACAGCGTGCTGATCAGAGTCAACACCGATTGCCTTGATACCAGCTTCTGCACAAGCATCAATTACACCAAGACCTGTACCACCTGCTGCGTGGAAGATGATATCAGCGCCGTTTGTAATCATTGTAGTTGCATCTGTCTTACCAATTGCTGTATCAGCAAATGAGTTAGCGTTTGTCTGAAGTACAGTTGCATCAGCGTTAGCATCAAGAACACCAGCTGTGTAACCATAACCAAATAAGTGCATAGCTTCTGAAGCCATACCAAGTTCGAAACCAACAGTGTTAGATTCTGTCATAAGACCAGCTACATAACCTACTAAGTATGAAGCCTGCTCCTGCTTGAACATAAGGCATTCTACGTTAGCAAGGTCAGCGTTTGAAGCATCATCAATGATAGCGAATTTCTGATCAGGGTTAGCTTCTGCTGCTGTCTTAGTAGCATCTGCAAGCATGTAGCCTACGCAGATGATAAGGTCACAACCTTCATCAATGAAAGTTTCAATGTTTGTTGCATAATCAGCGTCAGTGTTTGACTCAAGGTACTGAGCATCTACACCAAGCTCGTCAGCTGCTCTGGAAAGACCTTCCCATGCTGACTGGTTGAATGAACCATCGTTTACACCACCGACATCAAGTACGATACCGATCTTTGCTTCTGATACAGCTGCCTCTGCAGGAGCTGCTTCTTCTGTTGCTTCTGTTGTTGCTTCTGCGTCAGCAGGAGCTGCTTCTTCTGTTGCTTCTGCTGCAGGAGCTGCTGCTTCTTCTGTCTTAGCGCCACAACCAGCGAGAACAGAAACACACATAGCACCTGTAAGAAGCATTGCTAAAAACTTCTTCACTTGTTTTTCCTCCTAAAAATAAATACTACTTTCTTCCTTATAGAAAACGGACACATTATATCACATGTGTCCGTTTTGTTTCTATCTGCAAAAATACACAATAATTAAGGTGTATTTCTGATTTTTGTGTACAAAATATTCAGTGACTAGAGCTTCAGTGGCCAGAGTTTCAGTGACTAGAGCTTCAGTGACTAGAGCTTCACTGCCTGTGCGAGTCTTCCAAGGCCTGGCTCAAAAGCAGCCCCATACCAGTGATTATCCAGTTTTGCTGTATCATCAATGCATCCCAATACATAGTCTGCTGCTATCTTGGCTGCATTTAAGGTATCATGGCCATTCATAATTGCCCCAGAGAAAGCTGAAGCAAACACATCTCCAGTTCCATGGCAGGAATTAGGCCTCTTAGGATGGAGATAGTATTCCAGCTTGCCGTGACCATATATAGCAGCCCCTGAAATTGGAGCGCCACTGATATCTACATTATTAATCTTCAGTTCGGGGGACAGGGACACAAAGGCTTTGGTATTCTTAAGACTGATTCCCTCAGGGCAGGCACCTGTCATTACTATAGTACCACTACATATACCAGAAAGCTTCTCCAGTATTTCTAATAGGAAGTCTTCGTCATATTCTGCAGTATAGGGCGTACCTGTAAGCAGGCAGGCCTCTGTTATATTAGGAAGACAAATATCTGCCTGCGCAACCAGGCCCCTCATAGCCTCCACAAATTTGTCATCAAATCCCACATACAGTTTGCCGTTATCAGCCATGGCTGGATCGACAATCAGGGGGGCACCTTCATTTAAGCAACTATTTTTAATAGATTTCACTATATCCATCTGCCTGACACTGCCCAGATATCCGGTATACAGTCCGTCAAACTTAATTCCCTGCTCTATCCAGGCCTTCTCAATAACTGGCATGTCATCTGTCAGGTCATTGAATGTGAAGGATGAAAAAGCTGTATGAGTTGATAGAACTGCTGATGGCAGTATGGCTGTCTCCACTCCGCAGGCTGATAGAATAGGCAGTGCCACCGTCAGTGAGCACTGACCCACACATGAAATATCCTGTATAGTAAGAATTTTTTTGTAGTTCATAATAGTCTCCTGTTTAATAGGTTTGTTGCTGCGCAATCAGTTATTTTGTATTACGCTTACATATATTATGGCAGCACTGACCATATGTATATTGTCATTTAGAGTTCTTTTTATATGGTCAGATGATTTATGGCCTATGTGCATCATTTTTGTGGCCCGGCTAGTATATTGCATCGATATATTGCATTTTTGTGGCCCGGGTATTAGATGGCATTTACATTTTGAGTCAGATATAGTATCCTTTTTCGGGGTAATTTACAAGGTTATATCGTGAATTAATATTTTTAAAAAGGGTAGTGTAATGATAATGTTTGATATTTTTAAGAAAATAGCGGTAGCTGTTGTTACCGGAGTTACAGTTTCAACTGTTTTTTGTTCTACAGTTCTGGCAGCGCCAAAGACCATGCCTGATGGCAATCAGTTTGATGCTGATTATTACAGAGCCAACAATCCAGACGTGGTTATCGTTCTCGGTCCTGACGAAGAGGTCCTGTATAATCATTATTTAACATTTGGGAAAGCAGAAGGACGGGCTCCTTATGACAATACCCCCTCAGTAGATCCCAATGCTCAGTCAGTAGATCCCAATGCTCAGGCTGTACTGAATCTGGTAAATATTGCTCGTGGGGAACAGGGCCTATCGGGTCTTACTTTAGACAGCACCCTAACCGAATGTGCTCTTGTCAGAGCCAGAGAAATCAATGCCACAGGCTGTTTCTCTCACACCCGTCCTGATGGGACAAAATGCTTCACAGCTTTTTCCCAGTGTGGAATCTCCTACCGATATGCCGGCGAAAATATCGCCTATGGCTTTGCAAATGCCAATGACGTAATGCAGGGCTGGATGAACTCTCCAGGTCACAGAAGCAATATCCTGAATTCAAATTTCGGGAAGCTTGGCGTTGCCAAGGTTGGAATCTACTGGGTTCAGCTGTTTACCAATTGACGAGGTGAAGTACTGTTATTTGTTTTGTTCTTTGTACTGTTATTTGTACTGTTATTTGTTTAATGGTCTCAATTTGATTCTGTCAAGATATGGCAAAAACCTCTCAAGATCCTTTACACTGAAGGGTTTTCCGTGGGCTGGATATATAATGGATGGCTTGATGGCAATTATTTTTTCCCATGTTTTCTTGAAATCGTCAAGGTCTTCAATCCAAATAATAGTCCGTCTGATGCTGGGAAAATTGTTCATGGCTGCGTCTCCGCAGAGAAGAATTCCATTAGAAAAAAAGGAAATATGATCCGCCGTATGTCCTGGTGTCTCAATTGCTTCAAACTGCAGCATGGAGCAAATCCTGGCATATTCATCCGAATCAATGGTTATTAACCTTTTTAGATATTCATTTTTTATTGCAGGGAACAGGTGCTGACCTTTTCCCAATACGCCTAATAGCTGGCAAAACAGATAAGCTAACAGGCTTGAGCAGCCTCCGTCAAATGAATTCTGACCTCTTCTTAGTCGCTCGATTGCCTTAGGATGAATTATTACCCTTGCATCTGTGATTTCCAGCATTTCATTTAAGAAACCTGCATGGTCATCATGGGCATGAGTTAAGAAAATGTACTTAATTTCTCTTGGATGGATATTCTCAGCCGCCAGTCTTTTTATTACTTTGGAAAAATCATTGTGGTACCCTGTGTCAATCATGATGTATCCATTATCGCAGGAAACCAGATAAGTATTTACTATTCTGCTACCAATATTAATTATCTGCATTTGAGTCTACCCCCTCAAAAATAGAACAAGCATGTATAGTCTACCCATAAAAGTGGAACCCTTCGGCTCGTTGAGTCTTTCTAATTTCTCTTCTGGCATTGGCCTTTTCCCAATCTTCACGATCCTCATCAGTTTCTAATATTAGTTCTGGAATCTTGGCAGGCTTGCCATTCTCATCCAATCCAATAAGGGTTAAAAAGGCTCTATTAACAAGTTCCTTTTTCCCATCCAGATGTTCAACATAGGTCTCCACCTTGATTTCCATGGAGCAATTTCCCACATGAGTAGTCTTGCCCTTAATCACGATTACATCATCTATGCCAGCTCCTCTTAGGAACTTCAGATTGTCCACCGACCCTGTGACCACGTCCATACCGGTATGTCTCTTGGCCACAAGCACCGCCACATCATCTATCCAGGACATGAGAGTTCCACCGTATAGCCTTCCAGCTGCATTCAGGTCCTCCGGATGCATGAGGTGAACAGTTTCTACCTTGGAATATTCCACTGTTCTTTTTATTGTTGCGTTATTTTCTGATTCCATTTTTGATTGCCTCTTCGATTGCTTTCTTGATTACCCTGCTGGAGTTGGTGGCACCTGATACTGTATCAACATCCAGCCTCTGTTCCTCTACTACTCTCCTAGTAATCACTTCAGCTGCAGCGCCCCGCTCATTATGATACTCAAGCAGATTTATCTCAGTTATAGCGCCATCCTTCACCACTACCCTGACTGATGCAGCGATAAAATTCACATCACACTCCCCTTCATACACTCCGTCTGGGACCTGCGACAAATCTATCTCTGTAATAGTCATATCTCTGACCTTGCTCTGATACTCCATAACGCTATTCAAATACGTCATTCCTATGAATAATACCAAAAATGTAAGCACAACGCCTACTGTAATTATATTTTTCCTCTTCATGGTTCATGTTTCCTGTCTTTTCACCAATTTTTGCTTTTTTCTACGTTTGAAATTCAAGAATTGCCATTTTCACTAGACAATATGTAATGACCTCCACTTTGTAAACTTCGTGGATTTACCTGTATAATAAAGTTGTTGAGACAATATAAACAGGGATTACCGCATACAAAGGGAGGTCATCAAATGAATAATAACACAGTTTACGTAGGAATGGATGTACATAAGGAAAGTTTTTCACTTTGTGC
>DCIJ01000054.1:0-690 GCA_002315945.1 Lachnospiraceae bacterium UBA1729
CTATCATTATTAAGGATAATATGTCTGTTGGTAATAATAAAAAGCTCCTGACCCGATTCAGCCTCTGACTGACTGGATTTTCCCCCTACCTGCCAGACTATTCCCGAGCCCCACAGTGCGCCTGCCTCAACCTTGACAATACAGACCTCCAAATCAGCTGCACTAACCTGGTGCAGGGGATAATTGTATATTAAAAACAGCAGCACTCCCACAAGAAGTGCTGCCATACTAATCACACGCTTAAACATTTATTTCTGCAGACAGGCCAACCAGTTCTGCATTTGCCTTGATCACAGGACGTACAACTCTGTCCAGGAAATTATCAACCTGTTCACGGCTTCTGCCCACATACTTGGCAGGATCCATGGTCTCTTCAAGCTCCTCCAGTCCCATTGGGAAGGCTTCATCCTCTGCAATAAGCTCCAGCAGGTTGTTGTCCAGACCCTCTTTCTTAACTCTTGCAGCTGCCTTCATGGAAAGCTCTCTGATCTTTTCATGCAGTTCCTGTCTGTCGCCACCAAGCTTAACCGCATCCATCATAATATTCTCAGTAGCCATGAATGGAAGCTCACTCATGAGACGCTTTTCAATTACCTTTTCATTTACAACCAGACCATCTACAACATTCATGCACAGATCCAGTACACCATCTATGGCTAAGAAGCCTTCTGGAATAGATAATCTCTTGTT
>DCIJ01000054.1:774-2865 GCA_002315945.1 Lachnospiraceae bacterium UBA1729
GCATCAATCATTACATATCTTGACAGGGAAGCAATTCTCTCACTTCTCATGGGATTTCTCTTGTAAGCCATTGCAGAAGAACCAATCTGATTCTTCTCAAAGGGTTCTTCAACTTCCTTGAGATGCTGAAGCAGTCTAATGTCATTGCTCATCTTATGAGCGCTGGCTGCGATACCTGCCAGCACATTGGCAACTCTGGTATCAACCTTTCGTGAATAGGTCTGACCACTTACAGGATAGCACTCTTTGAATCCCATTTTCTCAGCTATCATGGGATCAATCTCATCAATAGTAGCATGATCTCCGTTAAACAGCTCCAGGAAAGATGCCTGTGTACCAGTGGTACCTTTGCTTCCCAGCAGCTTGAGGGTGCCAAGTACATGCTCCAGGTCTTCCAAATCCAGCATGAATTCCTGCATCCAAAGTGTTGCTCTCTTACCTACTGTGGTAGGCTGTGCAGGCTGAAAATGTGTGAATGCCAGGGTTGGCAGACTCTTGTACTCATCTGCAAAATCAGCAAGCTTTGCAATAACATTAATAAGCTTTTTCTTAACAAGAAGCAGTGCCTCTCTCATTACAATAATATCTGTATTATCACCTACATAGCAGGATGTGGCTCCCAGATGGATGATTCCCTTTGCCTTGGGACACTGAACACCGTAAGCATATACATGACTCATTACATCATGACGTACTTCTTTTTCTCTTGCTCGTGCCACATCATAATTTATATCATTCACATGGCTTTTTAACTCATCTATCATTTCCTGAGTGATAACTGGTTTTCCGTTCTCTGAAAGTCCCAGCTCCATCTCTGTTTCTGCCAGGGCAATCCATAATCTTCTCCAGGTTGAAAACTTCATATCCTGTGAAAAAATGTACTGCATTTCACGGCTGGCGTATCTCTCACTTAAAGGACTTGAATATCTGTCTGTGCTCATGTGTCTCTCCTCTTTTTTTGTAAAGCAGCCCTTGGGCCTCTTTACCATGCAATATTTTACTGCAGTCTAAACCTACAGCAGTTGATTATAAAAGAATTTGCTACTGTATTCAACCATGTATTATGATTATCTACAGACTCTTCATCTTAGAAAGGCGGCTCTCAAACTCCTGATAGAAATCCTGTTCATAGGGCATGATATAAAAAAGCTGTAACAGCATCATATTCAGCTTTTCCACCACCTCTGTGCTTTCACTCTCGATGCTTTGCTGTAAAGCCTTGATAAAATAGTGCCAGTCACAGATATACTGTTCATATCTGGCCAGCATCTGAGTATCCAGCCACTTCTTTAGCTTGACCTTGGTTTTATCCTGAGCACTGCACTCATCCTTTTGTAAGAAGTAATAAAATGAGCCTTCTTCGTAAACTCTACCCATAGGGAAGAGTCTGCATATCCCTGGTCTTTTATCATGGATGCTGCACCTTCCCTCTTTGTTTAGGAATGCACAATTGCCACTTTTTTCATTCATCTTAAGGGCAGGAACAATAATCCCCTTGTCCACCATCAGCTCAATGTATTCTTCCTTCATAAGGCGTTCAAAGGTAAAACCGTCGGTCTCTGTATGACTGGTAAGTCTGTACATGTCATAGGGATCCAGGGTGATAAGCCTGTCCATATTTTTACAGCAGTCCGAACATCCCCTGCAGTCATTGCAGCCAACCTTGACTAAATCATTTGAGGTATATCTCCTGCCATCAGAGATAGCATTAATATCAACTTCTCTTTCCATGATGACTCTCCTTCACCTCATACATTCTGGAATCTGCCAGCTCTACCAGTCCGGCAATGCTAAGCTCTTTGTTTTCTTCTGAATCAGCCATTCCAACAGAAATACTCATATTCTTGACATACATACCCTGCCAGCCGTCCACTCTCTCCTGAAAGTCTTCCAGTGCCTCCAAAACTTTGGATTTTGGTCCATTAAGAATAGCTACAAACTCATCACCACCGGTCCTGTAAATATCACCCAGCTCTCCGAGGCTGTCATTAATGCATTTGGCCGCGCCTCTAATCAGTTCGTCTCCGGCATGATGCCCAATCTTATCATTAACCTGCTTCAGTCCGTCAATATCCATAACCACACAGATAT
>DCIJ01000039.1:0-31544 GCA_002315945.1 Lachnospiraceae bacterium UBA1729
TCAATATCCATAACCACACAGATATACTGATTTGAACTTGTTTGATTCTCTATCTTACTAATATCATGGGCAAAGGCTCTTCTGTTCTTTAAGCCGCTTAACTCATCTGTCCTGGCAATAAGCTTAATGCTTTTGGCATAGTCATATTCCCTGGTAATATTATCAAGAATATACAGACAGCCAAGATTTCTCCGTCCGTTGTGCAAAGGAGCTGTGCTGATTCTGTACACATTGTCATTTCGTTTGATTACAGCATCCTCTTTTATTTTCTGTCTGTATTCATTAATCAGTTCAGTGTAATTCCATTCAATATCTGGGAACAGTTCCCTAGCCCGTTCATTATGGAATAGGAGATTATCATGCTTGTCTACGGCCACCAGTACAGAATAGAGATTATCCATCACATATTCTTTTACTATTTCAAGGGCCTCAAAGAGATTCTGCCTCCAGATAGCATAGAAAATTATTCCCACACATATCATATAGGAAATAGCGGTAGTATCGTATCCCCTGGATAAGCCCGACAGGAAAAATACAAATCCCAAAATGCACACAACAGAACAGGCAAAAATGCTCCTTACCCTCTGCCCCTGCATCCTGTCATGCTTTTTTCTAAAGAAAATTATAGATATAACTATCAAGTAGATGAAATACAGCATCAACAGAATTATGTACACATTATAAAAAAGTCCATGACCATATACATTGTGAGGAAACAGGCCTGAATCCACATATTCAATGCTTGTATACCACAATTTATGATAGTCGCAGGTCAGCACAAGAACAATAACAGCAGAATGAACTCCCCACAGAAATCTTCTAACATGTTCGGAAACCCTGACATTGCAAAAGCGTGATGCAATCAAAAATAGTGAGAGTGGGATAAAAGCCTTTCCCACATACTCAAACTTAGTACCTAAAAGCATTGCCTCACTGGTTTTCGATGTCATCTCCATCAAATAACCCAGATTGTTAATAAGGGTACTAAATCCAAACATTAACAGAATTGAATATCCCTTGTTTTTCCAGACACAAAATATCCAGTTTGTTCCTATCATTAATACAAGCACACTTAAGGCCTGTATTATTACTAATATCTCGTATAGACTCATAATACATCCTTCAGATAATTATCATGTAATTATCAGGCTCTTATCTGCCTGCTTCGTACTCGGCAATAACCTCCTCAAGGATATCGCAGGCTTCCTCAATGGTCTTTTTACATCTGTACTCAGGCTTAAAAGACTGAGGCTTAATATCCTTACACAGGGTAGAACCATACTTCATGTTAAATTTTCTAACAAGCAGTGTGGCCACCGGTTTGATGTCTGCCGATTCATGGGCCTTGGCCTCTACATATTTCATAGACAGGATGCTGGCTGCTCCAAGTATAGCTCCACAGGTATTCCCGCACTGAATTCCAGCTCCAAATACTCCCACCATAATCATGTCCCTGTCATTAAGGTTTAACCCATAATATTCATTTCCAGCACGAAGCATCGTCTCCGCACAATTATAATTCTGTTCAAAATAATACTTCTGATATATATCCTTTAACATTTTCAACTCCACTTTCTTAATGTCTCAATTAATACCTTAGGAACAATCGGCTTGGCGATATGCTCATTCATTCCTGCTTCCAGAGCTGCCTGTCTGTCTTCTGTAAAAGCATTGGCAGTCATAGCAATAATCGGAATCTGATGGCAGGGTGCAAAGGTCATATTTCTAATATGCCTTGTGGCCTCCAGGCCATCCATGATTGGCATCTGGATATCCATGAGAATCAGGTCATAGTCGCCTTCGTTGGCATGTCTGATAATATCTACTGCCGCCTGCCCATTCTCTGCAGTATACACTATCGTTCCATACTTTGTCAGTATTTCCTCTGCTATCTCTCTATTGAGTTCATTGTCCTCCACCAGAAGAATTTTTAGTCCCTCAACAGTCCCCCTTTCGGAAATATCTGTATCCTTTGCATCACTTTCTTCGTTATTTCTAGCGTCTGTGCTGCCTTCTGTGGTATCAGCACTTTCCTGTACATAACATAGCGGAAGTTCAATAGTAAATTCGCTTCCCTGGCCCGGAACACTAAACACTGAGATGTGACCATCCATCATCTCAATCAAGCTCCTGGATATGGCCATTCCCAGGCCAGTTCCCTGAATTCCTGATACTGTCGAATTTCTTTCTCGCTCAAAGGGTTCAAAAATCTTAGCTGCAAATTCAGGACTCATACCAATACCAGAATCTTTAATTATTATCTGATACATACAAAAGTCGTCTATTTTTTCAGACACCTGATTAATACTCAGTTCTACGTCTCCCCCTTCAGGTGTATATTTTATTGCATTACTAATACAGTTTAATAGTACCTGGCTAAGTCTTACTCGGTCACAAATTACCCTGTCCTCCCTAAGGTTATTTATCGTAACCTTAAAATTAAGCTTTTTGGAAATAATATCTGCACTAACAATAGACCGGATTTCTTCGGCGATTTCTGTAATTGAATTTTTAGTTTCATCCAGATCAATCTTGCCAGATTCAATTCTGCTCATGTCCAGCACGTCATTAATAAGCTCCAGCAGATAATTGCTGGAATTCTTAATCTTTGCCAGATAATCACCCAGACGTTTTTCGTCAGACAGATTCTCCTCAGCCAGATTAGTATATCCAATTATGGCATTCATTGGAGTCCTGATATCATGGGACATATTACTTAGAAATATTGTCTTGGCTTTGTTGGACCGCTCTGCCCGGTTCATGGCATCAACAAGGGCATTCTCCTGAAGGATTTCCTTCCGTTTTTCATCACTTATGTCATATACAAAACTGCTTAGTATTAAATGACCATTGGATGGATCTTTTGCAATCAAGGGAATGATTCTGAAAAAAGTATTATTATGGGGAATTCTGTACACAATACTGTCAAATCGTTTTGCCTCCTCATACAGTCGTTTCAACCCGTCAATAGTCAAAAAAGCTTCCCCATCAGGAGTCAGCATTTCTGTTCCCCATACTCTGTGGAGTCTTCTCATCACCTCATCATAACTGGCAGGAAGACGCAGTCCTGTCATCTCAACAAGTTTTGTGCCATCCTTTGTTATTATCTCGTCTTTAATAATCTTATCATTCAGATCCACACTAAATGAATATATTGAATTTTGCAGCAGTGCATCCCTGTATTTTGCCCTCTCTGCCTCCAGACGAATATTAGCCAGTTCCTGCTCGTTGGTATTTTGGATAAGACTGTAAACATACTCTTTTCCATCCGGCATAGAAACCTTCTTACCATATTCAGATACCCATATCCACTGACCGTCTCTATGGCGAACCCTGAATTTTGCCGAAAAGGAACCCGTACTGGCAAACTCTTCTATTATCTTATCTTTTATCTGATCAACATCCTCAGGATGTATATTTAATATACTGTCACCACCAGTGATGTCCATTAGTTCACCAGGAGTATAGCCCTGAATAGCCGCCACAGATTCACTAAGATATATATAAGGATAATTCGTTGCTCTTTCGCAGATTTTAAGCCCACCATTGACACCACCTAATACTGCATCCAAACGTCCTGTCAGTCCTATGGCTTCATTTTCTGCCATGGTGACATTAATAAAGGTTCCAGCATATCTTCTGGGATTACCATTAGGGTATCTGGCGCATCTTCCCACGGATTCAAAGAGATTGTACTCTCCATTTTTTAATTTACAGCGAAACTTCATATGATATTCGCCTTCACCCTTTAGTCCCTTTTCATACCCTGCAACAGCCGCATCCCTGTCATCGGGATGAAGTGTTTTTATCCAGCTGTCCAGCTCATCAGGGAAATCTATTTTGTTTTCATAGCCCAGCAGTTTTCTGAATTTCTGACTCAGATGAGTGCCAACCAGCTTTCCCTGTTCATTGTAGTCAAAATACCACATGCCGGAGCCGATAATATCATTAACTATATCCAGATTCTCCTGAGCCCGCTTTGCTTCCAGTGCCATCTGGGCATTAGCCCTGTCTGCTCTCTCCAGATTTCTTTCCTTAATCAGATATAATGACAGCATATTGGCTGCAAAGGAAACCATGGTTCTTTCTTCTTCATCAGCTTCCCAGTCACGCCTATAGTTGACGCAGTCATCAATACCTACAATTCCAGCCAGATTTCCTTTGTCCAGAATAGCATACTGAATTACAGATTTTACATTTATTAACTGAAGAAAAGATTTCAATGGCTCTGCTAATGTTCTGGTATCAGCGCAGTAAAACAAAAGCTTGTCATCAAACATTTTCCTATAGTCATATTTATCATATTGAAGTGTCTGAAGTTTATACAATTCAGATGGAATACCTTCGTTACACCATTCATAGGTATTTCTTCCCAAAGAGCTTGAACCTTCATAAGTTTCAAATACATAAGCCCTGCTGACACCCAGAAATTCTCCAATAAACTTTAGGACTCCATTTACACCCTCATCTATATTTTTTGCTTTTGCCAGACATAGCGATATTTCCTGAAATATCTTAATAATTCTGTTATTAAATTCACCAGAATTAGAATTATCACCGCCAAAGTTTTCTCCCATAAAAAAGCCCCCTGATAGATACACGAACTACACATTCAGATATTTTTTAAAGAATTCCGTCTGATCATCATTTGCCACATGGGCTTCCTTCTGTTTCATATCCACATGAAATACATGAGCAACCTTAGGCTGTTCCTTGGACCCATACTCAGCCAGCTTGCACTCAATACCCTTTTGCTTCAAAAAGTCGTACATGGGCTTTGCATGGGGCCTTGCAAAATCGTGAAAGGCAGTCAGAATATATGAAGGAGGAAAATCCTCATTAATAAAGCTTAATACATCCGCCTCCTTACGCTTGCTCTCAAACTCATCTCCAAAATAATCCCTGACAATCCCTTCGCCATTATTTTCATCATAGTGCGCAGGCATATCATAGATACCACAGTTCAATCCTGCTGCCCTAACCTCAAACATATCCTCCGGAATGATGAAATCATAATACTTTTGATAATTCTTATTCTTCATCAAAGCAATATAATGTGTTGACAGCTGTGCTCCGGCGGAATCTCCTACTGTAAATACATTATTAATATCCATTCTGTACTGCTCACCATTTTCTTTGACCCAGCAAAACAGGTTGTTGATGTCTTCCAGCGCTGCAGGATACCTGTTTTCAGGTGCCAGACGATAGTTAAAGTTTACTACTGTAAAACCTCTCTGAGCCAGACTCATACAGTAGAACTGGTATATTTCCTTAGTTCCATATACCCATCCCCCACCATGAATACTTATGATTACAGGAAGCTTTTTGGTATTATTTTTTAGAGTATAGATATCCATCAGATTCCATACTCCATGCTGACCATAGGAAATATTATCAAATCTCTCAATATCGTCAGGAGTTGTAAGTCCTGCGTCTCTGAGAGCATCGCTTTCTGCCCATTCCTTACGCATTTTATCTGCACGCATTACTTCCATTTTTTGTTCCCCTTTCTGCAAAAAACACTTTCTCCATATTAACTATATAATAGTCAATTCTGTGTACTATTGGCAAGGCTTTCAGGCAACAAAAAGAACTCCCAGCGCATGTGCTGACCTTATAACTTTTTCACATATTGGGTATATGAATAATGTCAGTTGGGATTATACTTTGAACATCCAAACTTCGAAGTAGATAGTAACTAAACAAAGCCTACAAAAAAATTCAAGGGAGATTATTATGAAAGATAACAAGGTGAAAAAAATAGTGCTGACAGGTATGTTTGCCGCACTTAGCTATGTAGTATTTACATTTTTGCAGATTAAGATTACTCTGCCCGGTGGAGATGCCACTTCCATTCATTTAGGAAACGCTGTCTGTGTCCTGGGCGCTCTGGTCCTGGGCGGACTGTATGGTGGAATCGGTGGTTCCATAGGCATGACAATTGGTGATTTATTTGATCCGGTATATGTAGTATACGCTCCCAAGACCTTTATTCTGAAATTATGCATCGGTCTTATCACAGGTCTGGTTGCCCACAAGATTTTTAAGATAAACGAAGAAAAGGATACAAAGAAGGTATTCAAGGCAGTTCTGATTGCTGCCATTGCCGGTCTTTTGTTTAATGTAATCTTTGATCCTCTGGTTGGCTACTATTACAAGCTGCTTATTCTCGGAAAGCCCGCAGCCGACCTGACACTTGCATGGAATGTTGCTTCCACCTCAATCAATGCCGTAACCAGTACAATTGTATCAGTACTGTTATATATGGCCTTAAGACCTGCCATCAAAAAATCAGGAATTATCTGATCAGTTTTATCTACAGGGAGATTATTTAATCTCCCTGTCTTTTTTTGCATCTATTGTTGCTGCATATGCACTATTGCACAATCCCAGTATTCCAGAGATTACAAAGAGCGTCTCAATACCCAGCTTCTGCCAGATCAGGCCGCCAAAGAGTGCAATTAATATGGTAATCAGGTGATTAACCGAAATACCTGTTGAAATGGTAGCCCGCACCTCCTCAGCATTATCTGAAATATCCTGCACGTAGACATTGGATGCCATGGATGCCAGTGAAATTACCGAGTCAAGAATATAGTTGATACAACAGATTACAAAGGCCACCTGCATGGGGAAGAGATGATGGGCAAATCCATAGAAGAAGCATACAATCAGAAGAATCAGGGTATCCATCACCATAACTAACTTATATCCAACCTTATCAATTATTCTTCCCACCATAGGGGCACAGAAAAAACAGGTTATGGCTGACAGGGCAAACAAAAAGCTTATAGTAGCTGCATTAGCTTTGTAAAAAAGAATCAGCACATAGGGTCCAAAGGTAAAAAACACCTGCTTTCTGGCTCCATAGAACACCTCCAGCATGTAATACTTGGTGTATTTCTTTTTAAAATAGAAGCGGCTCTTAGTTTTGTCTGTACTGCTGCTTCCACCGATTCTAAAGGCATACATGGCCCCTATTCCCATTATCACTGTAGAAATCAGGAAAAACGGTCTGTAGTATCTGCTGCTCTCCACCATGGAAAAAGTCACAATAATAATCAGAAATCCCGCCAGTGTTCCTATCTGATAGATTGCATTCTGATATCCTAACGCTCTTCCACTCTGGTTCTCTCTGGCATACTCAATAGACAGTGTATTTTTCATTCCTAACTGAATATGCTCACCCAGAGAATAGATAAATACCGCTATCGTAACCAGCACCTTAGTGGCTGGCACAACTGACAGCATTCCCATACCTGCTAACATAATGATTGCACCCATCTTATACATTTTTTCAGCCGAAAAAGTATAAAAGAGAGCCAGAATAAAAATTAATAACAGCCCGGGAATCTCTCTAAAAAACTCTGTAAGACCCCTGTCAAACTCTCCCATCCTGACCAGCTCAGCCATGTAGTTATCAATAAGGCCCTTATATATCCCATATCCCAACCCTGTAATTAACAGGGACATTAAAAATACTCTGTAGAAGGATTCTTCCTTAAAGGCACTCTTAAAACCCTTATTTATATTCATCATTTACCTCCTTCGGCGCTTAGTATCATTCACGCTTTATGTAGATAAAAATCGATACATACTTATTCGTAATGCCCTTTGCAAGAAAGTATTTCTAAAAGCTCACCGTTGACACGATATACAAGACGGTTCGTATCATCAATCCTCCTACTCCAAAACCCCGATAAATCTCCTTTTAACGGCTCTGGCTTTCCAACACCGTTGAAAGGATCTCGTTCCGCATCCCGAATCAATTGATTGATACGCTTAAGTGTTTTCTTGTCCTGCAATTGCCAGTAAAGATAATCATCCCAAGCCTTATCATACCAACTTTTATTCATTAATCATTCTCCTCAATTAATTCATGAATAGTTCCTCTTCCTTCATTAAGCGCCTGAACTCCATCGCGTAAGAAAGCCATATTACTATCAGAATAAAACGGATCATTATAAATTGGAAATGGAATACGGTGTTCACGAAGAACAGCTTTAATAAACATATTAATTGCCGAAGATGAGCTAATTCCAACATCATTGCAAAAAGAATCAAATGCAGATTTATCAGAACTATCAATTCTTGCAGATATTGTAGCTTGTGCCATAATCTTAATCTCCTTTATCTAATATCTATCTTATTTGATATTATTACATTTGTGTTTATAATGCAATGATATGTATGACAAATAATGCATTTTCTCACCACTTCTACTCCATCCTCATTGGATTATTTTCTATAAAGCCCGAGTCACTAAATAAAATAACGTCATTTTGGGTACCACCTACCGGACTCGTGACCCTTGACCTAAGGGTGGTCACCGTAGGTGACAGATTCCTTAGGTCTTAAGAAATCTCATTTATGAGATTTCTTAAACGGAACTCGTCAGAGTTCCCGCGAAGACACGAGCCGTGCCCTTATAAGCGCCTTCGGCGCTTATTTCGTCGCGGGCGTCGCCCTATCAAAACAAAAAAGACAAGCAAATAGCAAATAAATTTGCTTTGCTTGTCTTTTTGTTTTGGCACGGCTCGTGCCTTCGCGCAAGCTGCTGACGGGAATCGGACCCGTGACCTCCACATTACCAATGTGACGCTCTACCGACTGAGCCACAGCAGCAACAAATGCGATATTAACTCATATTGAAACTATTGTCAATAGACCTGAAAAACTTTTCTATACCAGATTATTTCTTTTCTACACTGACTTTTCTTCTTCGGAATTCTCCTCCTCATCCTTCTTGGTGGGAGTAGTGACCAGTACATTAACTATTCGATGATTATTAATTCCCTGGGCAGTAAGCACGATTCCATCACCCAGCTCAACCTTTTCTCCATCCTCTGGCAGACGGGACAGTTTCTCTATCATAAGTCCGCCAACAGATTCATAGTCAGCCGAATCCAGCTGGGTTCCCAATGCATCATTTAAATCAACCAGCTTGAGTGAGCCCTCAACCAGATAGTGGTTTTCGCTCATCTTCTTAACTAACTCATCCTCATCAGTATCATACTCATCGCGGATTTCACCAACTATTTCTTCCAGCAAATCCTCCATGGTAATCATACCTACAGTATTACCATATTCGCTGAGTACAAATGCGATATTGATAGCCTGCTTTCTCATCTCCACCATGAGATCAGCAATCTTTTTTACTTCGTAGGTAAAAAATGGCCTACGCAGTATCTTCTTAATATCAAACTCTGTTTCGTCCTTAACCAGAATGAAATCCTTTATGTTAACCAAACCAATAATATTATCTGAATCCCCCTCATAGACAGGAATTCTTGTAAACATTGATTCCCTGAAGATGTCTAACATCTCCTGATAGGTTGTTTCACTTGAAGCTGTAACCATATCAATTCTTGGAATCATAATGTCCTTGGCAGCCATATCAGAAAAATCAAATACATTATATATTATTTCTCTTTCTTCGCTCTCAATATCACCGCCCTCATGGCTTACATCCACATAGGTTTTTAGCTCATTCTCAGTGATTTTTACCTCTCCATCAGAGACATCAATTTTGAAGAGCTTCAAAATTATGGCAGAGATGGTTTCTACTATATAAACTATAGGCACCAGAATGTTCATAAGGAACTCTAAAACCGGAGCATATAGAAATGCCAGCTTCTGGTTGTGAGCCTTGGCAATGGTCTTGGGAATGATTTCTCCCAGTATCAATACAACCAGGGTAAGTATACCTGTTACAATTCCAACTGCATAATTTCCTGCTATGCGAATGGTTGCACTGGTAGCCAGCGCTGAAGCTGCTATGTTAACAATATTATTTCCAACCAAAATAGTACTGAGCATTCTGCTGTAACGCTCAATTACCTTAAGGGCTCTCTTTGCTCCTTTGTCTCCCTCTTCTGCCATGGATTTTAATTTCAATGGACTTATGGTTGTCAGAGCTGTTTCAGCTGATGAAAAAAATGCACTCATAATCACAAGGCATCCCACGCATACCAGCTGAATAATACTCATTCTATCCAAATTCTTTTCTCCTCATTACACATCTGTACTGACCTCTTGCTGGGCCATTTTTGTCTGGTACTCCTCCAGTCGACGTTTTATCTCCTCAAGGATTTCCTCACGGATTTCTTCTTCCTGCTCATCGAAGTGCTCCAGCATGTCATCCCACTCTTTTATGGTCAGTTCGCAGGCCCCAATCTGAATCTTTGGTTCCACCTCACCATTGTTGAGTTTCTCGGTCATCTCCTCAATCTTTTCCCGAAGAGCTGTGGCATTGTCTTTACTTTGAGCTTCACCAATAGAATTTTTTTCATCCTCAAGTTCGTTGATATCCTTAACACATTTGGAATCTGTTGCTATTGCTCTGAGAATCCTATTGATATCCTCCGGGGAAAACATACTGATCGCCCGGCTTACACTGTTCAGCTGATCCCTGTTAAATACAAAGCAGCCACCATTTTCAAGGGGCACAGATATGCACTGTTTAGCATCACTTACATCCCCCAGCGTAATACGGTTCTTATCAGTATCACAACCAAATATTACACCATTGTACTCAATAATTCCATCCTTGGCCATATCAAAGTACTGGCATACCCTGCTTCCATCCGCTCTTTCATTGGGGACACTACCCATATTCTGAGTTCTGGCCAGGCTAATTCCTTCATCTATTGATTCAGATATGCTGTTTGAAAAAATGTCCTCAAATCCAGCAGTTGCCACTTTTCCTGCAGGTGACTTGGCAGGACTATAGTTATTAAAAAGATTTCTGGTTTCGTTATTTCCAATAATCATAGTTTCGTTCTCCTATATGTGCACTACTATGATATATCGGCGTTATTTTGTAAAAGTTAATATTTTTTCCCCAATTCCCAGAATGCAATGGCACCTGCAGTAGCAACATTGAGAGAATCCACTCCATGATGCATTGGAATCTTGACGGTATAATCACACATATCCAGAGTCTGATCTATGAGACCTTCGCCCTCTGTACCAAGGATTATTGCCAGCTTATCCTGGGATTTAAGTATCTCATCATTGATATCTACAGATTCCTTTCTCAGGGCAAAGGCAATAGTCCTGAACCCATATTCCTGTAACAGTCCTATTCCCTCACCGGGCCAGTCAAGTCTGTCCTCAAACCTGGTCCAGGGTATCTGAAACACGCATCCCATACTGACTCTTGCAGCCCTTCTGTAGAGAGCATCGCTACATCCGCCAGTCATAATTACCCCGTCCATACCCAGGGCAGCTGCCGACCGGAATATTGCCCCCACATTGGTAGGATTCATAACCTCTTCCAAAATCACTACTCTTTTAGCGCTTTTTAGAACACTCTCCACCCGTAGTAGAGTTTTTCTTTTCATGGCACACAGCATGCCTCTGGTAAGCTTATAGCCTGTCAGTCCCGTCAGCACGTCAAAGGGAGCCGTATATACTGTAACCAAAGGGTTAGCTTCAATCAGTTCCTTAGCCTGAGTATCTATATGTCTGTCTTCCACTAAAAAAGACACTGGCTCATAACCTGCATTCAGTGCCCTTTCTATTACCTTAGGACTTTCAGCCACGAACATACCCGGGGTATTATCCGGATAATGTGCCAGCTCATTCTCAGTCATTCTGGCATACACATCCAGTGCCTTGTCTTCAAAGTCTGTAATATTTACTATATTCATATTTCTCAATTTTTATTTTATTTTTCAAACTCCACTTGCAGTGGTAACTGATTTTCACTTGCGGCGATAACCGTTCTCCACTTGCATTAGCAACTGGCCTACTCCTGCAGCAGTAACTTCTGCGCATTTTTCCAGAGAATATAATCCAGCTCACTTCCAAGGAGCCCTGCGCCACATACCCAGTCAAGATACTGCTTCTGATTTTCCCAGGGAGAATCAGTACCAAACAGAATCTTTTGGGGTCCATGCTTTCTGACTATTCTTACAAACTGGTCAGCATTCATATTATATTCAAAGGAATCTGCCGGGTCGGCGTCCTTTCTAAGGGTGATGGGTCCAATGGAAAAGGCTGTATCAAAATAGCAGTCTGCTCCGCACAGATATTTTTCTACATTATCCCAGTCTCCCCAGGCTCCCATGTGGGCCAATACCAGCTTGGTTGGTTTTACTTCCTCCAGTATCTCCAGTGCATCACTTATGGGTGCATAATCATGATCCGGAATACTAATGTCAAAACCACCATGGGTTACCACACACATATCCTGTTCAGAAGCACAATCAATGATTCGTTTGTATCGTATATCTCCAAGCTGCGGACCCTGATAGGCCGGATGTATCTTGATGCCTTTTATTCCGGCATTTTTTAATCTGAGGATTTCAGTTTTATAATCCTCAAAATCCGGATGCATCCCGCCAAAGACCAGTATTCCGGCCTCAGCGTAGGTATCCTTATTTTCAATCATCGAATCGTTAATACCAACGACCTGGGACGCCTTTGTTGGTACCGGAAGATTGAGGCAGTAATCAAAACCTGCTTTTTCTCTGGATTCCCTAAGATCCGCAAAGGTACCATTTAAATGGTTCATACTATGACTGGATCTTGAAAGCGCATCCATGCATTTGGCTGCCACTGCTTCTGGAAAAATATGTGTGTGAAAATCAATTATCATAACTGCTTTTTATTCTTCTATCTGTTTTTCTACCAGCTTTTCGACGCCATAGAGCTTTCGAAGAGCAGGCTTTTCAATCTTGCCAGTTGCATTTCTCAACACCTTGGCAAATATAATCTTCTTGGGTCTCTTGTATCTTGGAAGAGCCATACAGAACTGATTGATTTCATCCTCTGTACAGGTCATACCAGGTTTTACTTCCACGATTGCTCCTGTGATTTCTCCCAGTCTTTCATCAGGGAATCCAATTACAGCCACATCGCTCACCTTGTCTAAGCCTGCCAAGAAGTTTTCAATCTGTACCGGATAGATATTCTCACCGCCAGATATAATTACATCTTTCTTTCTGTCTACCAGAAAGTAGAAGCCGTCCTCGTCCTGCATAGCCATATCTCCAGTATAGAGCCAGCCATCCTTGAGGCATGCAGCCGTAGCTTCAGGGTCATTATAGTAGCAGGTCATAACACCAGGCCCCTTAACAGCCAGCTCACCTACTTCACCCTGATTAACCACCTGACCATTCTCATCCACAATCTTACACTGCCATCTGTAGCCAGGAACTCCGATTGCGCCTACCTTGTGGGTATTTTCCATTCCAAGATGTACGCAGCCTGGTCCTGTAGACTCTGACAGACCATAATTGGTGTCATATTTGTGGTCAGGGAAATAGTCCTTCCAATGCTTGATTAATGAAGGGGGCACTGGCTGGGCACCGATATGCATGAGACGCCACTGCTCCAGATTATAGTCTTCCTTTTTAAGTTCGCCTGAATCCAGCTTATTAAGAATGTCCTGCGCCCAGGGAACTAACAGCCATACGATGGTACATTTTTCTTTGCTAACTGCATCCAGAATCACCTCTGGAGTTGCACCCTTCAATAGAACTGCCTTGCTTCCAGCACTTAGTGAGCCCATCCAGTGGAACTTGGCTCCAGTATGATACAGAGGAGGAATGCATAGGAATACATCATCCCTTCCGGTCTCATGATGGATCATCTCCATTCTGGCAGCCTGACTTAAGGACTCATGATTATGTAGAATAGCCTTAGGAAATCCTGTTGTTCCTGATGAGAAGTAAATTGCTGCGTCATCTTCCTCTTCGATGCGGATTAAGGGTGCCTTGGCAGGACAGTCTGCCACCAGTTCCCGGTAGCTTTCTGCATAGGTTGGACATCCATCTCCTACATAAAAAAGTAATCGACCCTTGTCAAAAGTATCTACAATCTGACCAATTCTTTCAACAAACTCTGGCCCAAAGAACAGAATATGAATTTCTGCCAGATTAGCACAGTACTTTATTTCTTCAGCATCAAATCTGAAGTTGAAGGGAACTGCAATGGCACCCGTCTTAAGAATTCCAAAATAAATAGGGAGCCATTCAAGACAGTTGAACATAAGGATTGCAATTCTGTCTCCCTTTTTTACTCCACGGCTTATAAGCATGTTGGCTACCCTGTTAGCTTTTTCGTCAAAAACTTCCCAGGTTATCTCTCTTCTGTATGGACGATGTCTGGATGCTTCCACCAGATCATACTCCTTCCAGGAGATTTTCTTGGTCTCTTCCATCATAGGATTTAATTCAACCAGCGCAACCTCGTCACCATATAGTTTGTGATTTCTCTCTAATAAATCTGTTACAGGCATTTCTATTTCTTCCTTTACTATTTCATGGCCTGTAAAAACTACAGGCCATGAATTATTTTATCCAATATAAAGATTTCTCTTATCAATAACTCGTTTTGCTTTGCCTTCGCTTCTCTCTATAGTTCTGGGCTCCACAACCTTAACATTTACACCGATACCTAACATACTCTTAAGACCGGCCACAATCTGCTTCTGGGCAGCTGCTACATCAAAGGCTGTGTCTGCTGCCATCTCAGGTGTCTTCTCAACCTGAACCTCAATTGTATCGGAATTACCAATACGATCAACTACAATCTGGTAATTAGCCTGATAGCCCTGATTGAGTAGTACGGTCTCAATCTGTGAAGGGAATACGTTGACACCCTTTACAACCATCATATCGTCGCTTCTTCCCATAGGCTTACGCATACGGATGTGGGTACGTCCGCAGGAGCATTTCTTTCTGGTCAGAATACATAAATCTCTGGTTCTGTAACGCATCAGTGGAAATGCTTTCTTGGTAATACATGTAAATACAAGCTCTCCAACCTCTCCCTCGGGAAGAACCTCTCCTGTATCAGGATTGATAATTTCAGGAATGAAATGATCTTCCTGAATATGCATTCCAGCCTGCTCTTCGCATTCGAAGGATACACCAGGTCCTGAAATCTCTGTCAGACCATAGATATCATATGCCTTGATTCCCAGAGTTTCCTCGATATTATGTCTCATTTCTTCGGTCCAGGGTTCTGCACCAAAGATACCAGCCTTCAGCTTGATTTTGTCCTTGAGACCTCTCTCTGTTATGGTCTCACCCAGATTAGCCGCATAGGAAGGTGTACAGCACAGAATTGTGGAACCTAAATCCTCCATGAACTGCAACTGTCTCTCTGTATTTCCTGAAGACATGGGAAGGGTCAGGGATCCAACCTTGTGGGATCCACCATTCAGACCAGGTCCACCTGTAAAAAGTCCATATCCATAGCAAACATGTACCACGTCATCCTTGGTTCCGCCTGCTGCTACAATAGCACGAGCGCAGCACTCATCCCACACATCAATATCATCCTGAGTATAGAAAGCAACTACTCTGCGTCCTGTAGTTCCACTGGTAGACTGAATACGTACACACTCTGAAAGAGGAACACCTAACAGACCGTATGGATACTGGTCTCTCAAATCATCCTTATTAATAAATGGCAGCTTGTGCAGGTCTTCAACCCCTTTGATATCCTCAGGTTTAATTCCTGCTTCATCCATTCTTTCCCGATAGAACTGCACATTGGCATACACATGCTTAACCTGCTCAACCAGTCTGTCGGACTGAAGCTTCTTAAGCTCCTCTACCGGCATTGTTTCAATGTCTTTCTGAAAATAGTTCCCCATAACACTTCTTCTCCTTATTTTTATTTAATTATTTTTCCCCAATTCAAATGCTTTCAGGTTCAGCTCCACAAATTTAGGTGGAACACAAACCTTAATTGCTTCTATCCATTTTTCTTCAGGAATCTCGTCAAAATACTTTGACAGTTTTCCCATAAGTACCAGATTTACTGCCTTGCTGCTGCCAGCCTCATTGGCAAGCTTCAGACAATCCATGGCATCCACATATATTCCCTTGGCCTGCATCTTCTCTACCAGGTTTTCAGGATATTCCATAGCTCCGGTAATAACCGGCATAGGATCTATGGTCTGTGTGTTAACCACTATTTTTCCCTCTGGTTTTAGATATTCAACATATCTTGCAGCCTCGAGAAGTTCAAAGGATACAATGTAATCAGCCTCACCCTTATCAATTATGGGAGAATATACCTTCTCACCAAATCTGACATAGGTTACTACACTTCCGCCTCTCTGGCTCATGCCATGCACCTCGGAAACCTTTACATCGAAACCTGCATCTAACAAAAGTCTTCCTAAGAGCTTGCTGGCTAACAGTGAACCCTGACCGCCAACACCAACAATCATAATATTTTTAGTCATCTGCTCAACCCTCCTTCAGTGCATCAAATTTGCACAGCTGTTTGCATACGCCACAGCCAACACACAAGGTAGCGTCAACTACTACCTTGCCATCCTTAAGGGACAGGGCAGGACAACCAATTCTCATACATGCCTTACAGCTCTTGCACTTATCCTTGTCACAGGTGTAAGGAGCATTATGCTTAACCGTTTTCAGCAGTGCGCAGGGGCGACGGCTAATGATTACTGATGGCTCGCAGACTGCCAGCTCTTCTTTTACGGCAGCTTCAGTCTCTTCCAGATTGTAGGGATCTACCACTCTTACACGTTCAAATCCCATGGCCTTGCACAGAGCCTCTAAATCAATCTTTCCAGCTGGATCACCCTTAATATTGTATCCGGTTGTAGGATTCTGCTGATGTCCTGTCATACCGGTTATTGAATTATCTAAAATAATTACTGTTGAGTTGCTCTGATTATAGGCAATATTTGCCAGACCTGTCATACCGGAATGCATGAAGGTTGAATCACCTATTACAGCAACAGTTTTTCCCTCTGTCTCAGCTCCTCTGGCCTTGTTAAAGCCATGAATTGAGCTGATGGAGGCTCCCATACACAGGGTCATGTCCATGGCAGAAAGGGGTGCTACTGCGCCCAGGGTGTAGCATCCAATATCTCCCAGTACAGTTACTTTATTTTTGGACAGTACATAGAAAAGTCCTCTGTGGGGACATCCTGCACACATAAGTGGTGGACGCGCTGGCATCGTATCCTCTAAGGAAACACTTTCAGGAATCTCTTTTCCGAGAGCCTTCGCAATCAGATTCTGGGAAAATTCTCCGCAAATTGGAAGCAGATCCTTTCCGCTCACCTGGATTCCCAGGCTCTTTACATGATTTTCAATAATTGGATCCAGTTCTTCTATTACAATCAGTCTATCCACACTGTCAGCAAAATCTTTAATAAGCTTTACCGGAAGCGGATTAACCATTCCTAATTTCAATATGCTGGCATCTTCTCCGTATACCTCCTTGGCATACTGATATGAAGTAGAAGAGGTAATAATACCAAGGCTGGTTCCACCCTTTTCAACCCTGTTAAGCTCACAGGTCTCTGCCCACTCTGTAAGCTTTTTCATGCGCTCTTCCACAACAGGATGGCGACGAATTGCATTACCAGGCATCATTACATATTTCTGTATATTCTTTTCATAGGCCTTCATTTCAGGTACTACTCTGTCAGAAATTTCTACCACACTCTGGGAATGTGCCACCCTTGTACACATTTTCATGATTACAGGAGTGTCAAACTCCTCTGAAATTTCAAAAGCAAGCTTTGCAAAAGCAAGACTTTCAGCTGAATCAGAGGGTTCCAGCATAGGAACCTTGGATGCTATTGCATGATGTCTTGAATCCTGCTCATTCTGTGAAGAATGCATACCCGCATCATCTGCTACGCACACAACCAGGCCGGCATTCACTCCTGTGTAAGCTGCTGTATAGAGTGGATCTGCTGCAACATTTAATCCCACGTGCTTCATTCCACAAAAAGAACGCTTGCCTGCCAGAGATGCGCCAAAGGCCACCTCCATGGCTACCTTTTCATTAGGCGCCCATTCACAATATATCTCTTCAAATTTAGCTGCTTCTTCAGTAACTTCTGTACTGGGTGTTCCAGGGTAGCTGGATACAACCTCACAGCCTGCTTCATATAATCCCCTGGCAAAAGCCTGATTACCAAGCATTAACTGCTTCATTTACATACCTCCAAAATATTTACTTGTCGTTTCTCTCAATAACCTTCATCATTACCCCATTGCCCTGCTGAAGCATTCTCTTAACGCGGCTGATAGTAGCACTGGAAGCATTGGTATTCTCAGTAATCTCTGAATATACCTTGTCCTTCATAAGCATTCCTGCAACTTCAAATCTCTGCTCCATGGTCTTCAGTTCATTCAATGCGCACAGGTCTTCAAAAAATGCCTCGCACTCTTCTAATGACTCAAGACTTAGTATAGCCTCATACATTGCATGTTTTCTTTCGGTACTAATTAATCTCTCCATTTATTACAGATTAATCCTTTCTCTTTCGATATTTTTCTACTTCCGTGTTTTCAAAAAAACACACTACATCTACTATACCGATTTAGGTCTTTAAATGCAAGAAGTTTCACACTCTAATACGTTAAAGTATAAGAGTTTGTGCAATAAAAAATCCCCGGAATAAATTCCGGGGATGACTAATTCATATTAAGCTAATCAAGCCTTGCCATCTGAACCAAGAACGTTAACGATCTTGTGAGCAACCATGTCCTTAACAGCCTGACGAGCGGGCTTTAAGTACTGACGAGGATCGAAGTGGCTAGGATTCTCAGCAAAGTATTTTCTGATGTTACCTGTCATAGCAAGACGGATATCTGAGTCGATATTAATCTTACATACAGCAAGCTTAGCAGCTTCACGAAGCTGTTCTTCAGGAATACCAATAGCATCAGGCATCTGTCCGCCGTACTGGTTAACCATAGCAACGAACTCCTGAGGAACTGATGATGAACCATGAAGTACGATAGGGAAGCCAGGAAGCTTCTCGATAACGCCGTGAAGTACATCAAAACGAAGTGGAGGTGGAACAAGGATACCGTTCTCGTTACGTGTGCACTGAGCAGCTGTAAACTTGTAAGCACCGTGTGAAGTTCCGATAGCGATTGCAAGTGAATCGCAACCTGTTCTTGTAACGAACTCTTCTACTTCTTCAGGACGAGTATAGCTCTCGTGACCTGACTCAACTACTACTTCATCTTCAACACCTGCAAGTGTTCCAAGCTCAGCCTCTACTGTTACGCCATGAGCGTGAGCATATTCAACAACCTGCTTTGTTAAAGCGATATTGTCTTCGAATGACTTTGAAGAAGCATCGATCATAACTGATGTAAATCCACCATCGATACATGACTTGCAAAGTTCGAATGAATCACCGTGATCTAAGTGAAGAGCGATAGGAATCTCAGGATTCTCCTCTACTGCTGCCTCTACCATCTTTACAAGGTACTTGTGGTTAGCGTAAGCACGTGCACCCTTAGAAACCTGAAGGATAACAGGGCTCTTTAACTCGCCAGCTGCTTCAGTAATACCCTGAACGATTTCCATGTTGTTTACGTTGAAAGCACCGATAGCATATCCGCCATTATAAGCTTTCTCAAACATTTCTTTTGTTGACACTAATGCCATGTTCTTATACCTGCCTTTCATAATTATGAATTAATTCTAACGGTCATAGACCGTAGTTACAACTATTTTACCCTTAGACACGTTGTTTGTCTAGAATTTTTATCATTTGACTATTTTCTATGTTTCTTGTAGGAAACCTTAACCTGATTAGTCAGATTTTCTCCAATATTTCGATTCTCAGCCTGACCGATTAATGTATCACGGCTTCTCTTGGATTCCAGCTCGGTTCTATGCTTGCTGGCACCACCAACACAACCGCCTTCACAAATCATACCCTCGATGAAATCTTCAGGCAGTCTGCCGGCCTTAAGCAGCGCAAGAGCTTTTTTACATTCAGCAGCACCATTACATACTGCCACCTTGATATTGCTGGTATCTATGCCCTTCTCATCCATTACCTTTAGTACAGCCTGGGTAACACCAGCACTGTTGCCAAAGCGCTTGCCATATACACTGGCCTGCTGCAAATCGTTGGGAGCCGGTTCAAGTTCCACACCCTTTGCTCTGAATATTGCTCTAATCTCACCAAAGGTCAGGGCAAAATCCGCTCCATCGGGAACTTCCTCAAAACCACACTCTGCTTTTTTTGCAACACATGGTCCAATAAATACAGTTACTGATTCCGGATCATCACTCTTGATCATTCTGGATACAAGGGTCATTGGCGAAGCAGCTGTGGACATCTTTGATATCAAATCCGGATATTGTCTCTGAATCATATTAACAAATGCAGGACAGCAGGAGGTTGTCTTCTTCTCGCCCTCCTTGTAGGCTTCAACCCATTCATCAGCCTCAGCATTAGCTGTCATATCGCCGCCCAGACCAACCTCATAGAATTCGGTGAATCCAACCTTCTTGCAAGCCTCAGCCCAGCTTCTCATGGTGATATCAGCTCCGAACTGACCTTCTGCAGCAGGTGCCAGCATTGCATATACATGCTTGCCTTCCTTAATAGCTTTGATTACATCTACGATATATGTCTTTGATCCAATAGCACCAAATGGGCATGCATGAATACAGTGACCACACTCAATGCATTTGGTCTTATCAATTATTGCAATTCCACTTTCCTCTTCTACTCTTAGAGCATCAACCGGACAGCTTCTCTTACATGGTCTCATAAGATCTGCTATGGCATTGTAAGGACAGTTTTTAGCACACTGTCCGCACTCCTTGCATTTCTGAGGATCAATGTAGGTATGATTAAGTCCCTGGCTGATGGCGCCAAATTTACATGAGTTGATGCAGGCCTTGCCCATACAGTTCTGACAGTTATCAGTAACTACGTATCTTGAAATGGGACAGCCTTCACATGCTGAAGGAATAATCTGAACAACACCATCATGGTCCTTTGAACCATTTGGGTTCTTGCCTACAGCCAGATTAATTCTCTGACGGGCAACCTCCCTCTCTCTATATACACAGCAACGGGATTTTGGATTAGGACCTGGATACAGTTCATATGGCAGAATCTCTATTTTTTCTTCCAAATCACCAATAAATGCATGCTTTGCAACTTCATAGAGAAGTTCATGTTTTTCTTTTAAGAGCATGGCGTCGTTTGTTATCATATACAGTCTCCTTTAAAATTAACCAGTAAAAAAAATTTATTTTGCCAGCATCATTCTGTCATTTGCAAAGGTACCACCACTTACTTCATCGAATTTTGCAAGCAGATCAGATACATGAAGGGCCTTCTTTTCTTCGCCCCTTACATCATATACTATACGTCCCTCGTACATCATTATCAGACGATTTCCGTAGTTAATGGCATCCTTCATATTATGGGTTACCATGAGACTGGTAATTCCATGGCCGCTGACAATTCTGTCTGTCATGGATAGAATTGTAGCTGCAGTCTTGGGATCAAGTGCTGCTGTATGCTCATCAAGAAGTAACAGCTTTGGCTTCTTAAGCGTTGCCATAATCAGGGTTACTGACTGTCTCTGTCCTCCTGATAAAAGTCCCACCTTGGTAGAAAGTCTGTCCTCAAGACCAAGTCCAAGCTCTGAGAGACGTTCTCTGAACTCTTCTCTCTCAGCCTTTGTTACTCCCCATCTGAGGCCTCTCTTCTCGCCACGGCGTTTTGCAATAGCCATGTTTTCTTCAATTGACATGGTAGAAGCAGTACCAATTCTTGGATCCTGAAATACTCGTCCCAGATATGGAGCTCTCAGATGCTCAGGAAGCTTGGTAATATCACTGCCATCAATAATTATCTGACCCTCGTCAACCATCCAGGTACCTGAAATTGCATTTAGAGTAGTAGATTTTCCTGCTCCATTACCACCAATGATGGTGCAGAAATCTCCCTCCTCCAGTTCTAGGTTAATACCGTTGAGGGCTACCTTTTCATTAATTGTACCAGGGTTAAAAGTCTTATGTATGTTTTTTATCTCCAGAACCGCCATTTTACTTTGCCCCCTTCTTGCCATATTTTTCCTTAAGATGTGGGATAGCAAGGAAGATTGCTACAACCATAGCCGAGAACAGCTTCATATCATCCGTAGGCATCTTAAGCCATAATACAAACTGAATTACAATGTAATAAATTACTGCGCCAAGAATTACTCCCATCAGGGTAAATGCAAAAGCAAATTTTCTCTTGGCCGCAAATTTTCCAATGAGCACCTCGCCAATAATTACAGCCGCCAGACCAATTACAATTGCACCTCGGCCCATATTGACGTCAGCAGCTCCCTGATACTGTGCATACAGTCCACCACACAGACCTACAAGTCCGTTGCTGATCATCAGTGCCACAACAGTATAGAAATCAGTATTAATTCCCTGGGCCTTACTCATATTTTTATTACAGCCGGTTGCTCTGATTGCCTGTCCAACCTCTGTTCCAAAAAACCAGTACATCAGGGAAATAATTACCACGCAAAACAGAATGGCGCCGCCAAAGAAAAGCACACGAAGCTTTGCATCTCCGGTTACATATCGAAGAGATGCCACAAGTACATAGTTATCAGCACTAACTGCCTGATTTGATTTTCCCATAATATTCAGATTGATTGAATAGAGACCAATCTGAGTAAGAATTCCTGCCAATATTCCCGGAATTCCCAATGCTGTATGTAAAAGACCTGTAACCAGTCCTGCTACCATTCCCACCAGGAATGCAATAACAAGGGATAACACCGGACTAACACCAGCCCTGATTAACATTACTGCACAGGCACCGCCTGTAGCCAGTGATCCATCAACTGTCAGATCTGCAAAATCCAGAATTCGAAATGTAATAAATACTCCCAATGCCATAATGCCCCAAATCAAGCCCTGAGCGCATGAACCAGGGAGCGCATTAATAAGCGACATAGGCTTTAGTGTTGCTAAATAAGCCATTTTTTTCTCCTCTTTTATTTTTTTATAAAAAATGGGGATGTTGCCACGGCTCCATCCCCAATGATTACAACCTATGTAATTCTAACACACTAATTATTCAGTAGCAATCGCTTCATATCCTTCAGGAATTGTTACGCCAAGAGTTTCGCAGATTTCTGCGTTGTATTTCTTGGTAACCTGAGGAGCATACTCAACTGCCATTGTTGTTACGTCTGCACCATTTGCAAGAATTTCAGCTGCCATCTCACCTGTCTTGTATCCAAGATCATAGTAGCTGATTGAAAGTGTAGCAACACCACAACCTGCGCAGATACCCTCTTCACCAACAATTGCAGGGATACCAGCAGGAACAATAATGTTCTTAACTGTTTCTGTGTTACCAGCCATTGTATTATCAGTAGGAATGTAAAGTACATCACACTCAGATGCTGCTGTTGTAGCTACAGCCTGAATCTCGTTAGAATCAGCTGCTGTATACTCAGCAAATTCAATTCCATCTTTTTCGAGGCACTCTTCAAATACCTTTGCCTGATATGCACTGTTAGGCTCTGCTGAACAGTAGAGAATACCTACCTTCTTTGCTTCAGGGAAAAGCTCCTTAAGCATTGCTTCCTGCTCGTTGATTGGAGCAAGATCGCTTGTACCGGAAATGTTCTTTCCTGTTACACCTGACCAGTCTGCAATATCAAGTGCAGTTGCATAATCTGTTACACTGGTACCAAGAACTGGAATGCTGTCAGTTGCTGCTGCTGCACACTGAAGTGCTGTTGTAGCATTTGCCATAATCAGATCTACGCCATCTGCTACGAATCCGTTAGCAATTGTAGCACAGTTAGCCTGCTCACCCTGAGCGTTCTGAACATCAAATGTAATGCTGTCGCCAAATTTTTCTGTAAGGGCTGCAACAAATCCCTCTGTAGCTGCATCCAAAGCAGGATGCTCAAGCTGCTGAAGTACACCTACGTGATAGGTCTGTCCATCTGCAGCTACTTCTTCGCTTGCTGCCTCCTCGGTTGCTGCTGCTTCGCTTGCTTCTTCGCTTGCTGCCTCTGTTGATGCTTCAGCTGCAGGTGCTGCCTGGCTGCCACAACCAACTAATGCAGAAACTGTCATTGTAGCAATAATCATTGCTGCTAATACTTTTTTCATAATTTTTTCCTCCTTTTGGGCCACGGTAGTGTCCTTATGGTATGTAATAAAAAAGCCGCTGACTCTTTAGCGCTCTAAAGCGCCAAACAATCAACGACGTGTATTTTATCCCTATCTATTCAAATTGTCAAGAATTTAGCGATTATGCACCTATAAACAATTTAGTCATCCTGCACCTTATCAGCAGTCTGTTCCCTGTTTAGTGCCCGCTCTCTTTCTCTAAGTTCGGCCTCCTTCTGTTTTAACTCTTCATCCCAGGAAGCATACTTATTTTGTAGTGCCTTCTCATAATTCAGGATGTTAGGATTACTACTTTTTAATGTTATGACAAACATTGCTATTACAAGAATAATCAGGAAAATATTAATCCACACGGACAGTCTAAGCTGCGCCCTTAACATGGAATACCTGGTCGGCTGAACTCTTCGTTCTGCAACCCTTGTCTTAAACTCCTCTTTGGTATCCCTGCTATATACATTATACAGAGGAATACTTTTTGCCTCATCGCCCAGCCCCTTTTCCTGGAGGAAGGCGTTAAGACTCTGAAGATATTTAAATCCTACAGGGGTCTCAAACACTCTCTGCTCGATCACCTTATTGTATATTCCAAGTACGGCCTCAGGTTTATCATACCGCATCTTTGATTCCATGTAGGCTATTTTCTTTTCTTCCTGCTGGGCCAGCTCGGCATCTCTTTGACTGCCAAACTGAAATCCCCCAACTATCCAGTCCTTAGAAGCCATTAGACAGTCCCTTAGATTTCTGGCTCAATGAGACCATAGGTGTTGCCCTTACGCTTGTATACCACACTGATTCTCTCTGTTTCAGCATTGTTGAATACAAAGAAGCTGTGTCCTAACAGTTCCATCTGAACGCATGCATCTTCTGGATACATAGGCTTAATATCAAAGGTCTTGGTACGAACAATCTTAATCTCTTCGTCTTCCATATAGTCCTTATCAATATATTCCTGCTTGAAGTTATGTGCAGCTGCCTGATGCTTGTCTACAAGCTTTGTTTTATATTTTTTGAGCTGTCTCTCAATGATTTCCTCTACCAGATCAATCGATACATACATATCACTGGAAACCTGCTCACTTCTGATAATACTACCCTTTACAGGAATAGTTACTTCAATCTTTTGTCTGTCCTTCTCAACACTAAGAGTTACGTGTACCTCTGTTTCAGGAGTAAAGTACCTTTCGAGCTTGCCTATTTTGTCCTGTACAGCTACCTTGAGTCCTTCTGTTACATCAATGTTTCTTCCGATAATGACAAATTTCATACTACTACCTCCTTCACCATGTTCCCTAAGGCCATGGTCTTTTCATTATTTTTTATACAGGACATTATCCCATATAACAAAAAAGCCCAATCCGGAATAATATATTTTTGTTAACAATTACCCAAATCAAGCTTCTTTAGTAGTTGTAGTTTAGCACATACTTACATAATGTGCAACTATATCCTATTTTGGAAAAACAATATTCTCTTTTAAATCAATATATATCAGGCAGCCTTCCATCACCCTGCACATCAGTGTTTTCATGTTCTCTTCCGGCAGTGCCACACATCCTGCAGTAGGCTTTCCATTTTCACAATGCACAAACAGAGCACTTCCGCCTCCAGGAATATTTTGCGGATTATAGTCCATGTTAAGAACATACTTGTAGCTATTGGTCATTTCAATCAGATGCTCTCCCTGAGACTTGTCCCAGGTACATGGAACCTGATTAGTAGATACAAATCTGTTATACATATCAGATTTTGAATCACTTACCCACCAGTAGCTGTCATCTATCTGGGTATAGGGCAGTTTACATCCAGGATTCACAGCTATTCCAAAGGCAGTGTTAAGTCCAAAGACACCTATTGGTGTTAAATTGTCCCCTTCCCTGGTCTTTCCAAAACCATCCCTGCCTGTATATACCGGGCAGGTCATTACCTGTTTCCACTCACCATTCTCTTTTTCATAGAGAAACAATATACCTGCCCCTTTGGTCTCGCCACTTACTATTACAATCTGACTGGCAGTTTCATAAATCTTGTTCATTTCATCTGTTTTCACGTTTATTTCCATTCCCTTCGCACTTACATCCATGGCCGCACTCAACATCATCAAGGCTGCCACGGAAATAAGAATAGCAGAAATTATTTTATTTTGTAAAATAAATATTTGTTTCATTGATAAGGAAAAGGGTTAATCCGTTAATTTTCAAAGATGAACTTGTTAGCTTCGTTGTTAAGGTTACCGGCAATATCAGTATTATCCTTAATCTCTTCATTGATTACGCTAATACCGCTTACCAGATCCTGTGTATTCTCAGCCACATTGCTAACACCCTGTGAGCTTTCTTCCACAGCACCTGTAACATCATTAATTGAAGTAGTTACATGAGCCATAATCTGCTTAAGCTCTTCTGCTCTCTGGGCAAAAGCATTCATTGTATCATTAATCTCAATAGCATCCCTGTTATACTGCTGTCCTCCAGACACAAAGTTGTCATAGTCAGGAAGAATTGTGTTGTTAATATAGCTTAATATTTCATTGGAGTTGGCAATCAGTTTTTCTACAGCAGATATTACCATCTCATTAATGTTCTGGATATCATTTGCTGTATTTCTGCTGGAATCAGCAAGCTGTCTGATTTCGTCAGCAACGACTGCAAATCCTTTACCAGCCTCACCTGCTCTGGCCGCTTCAATTGAAGCATTCAGTGCCAACAGATTGGTCTGGCTTGAAATGCTGAGAATCTGATCTGTAAGCTGTGATATTTTTTCTACGCTCTTGCTATCCTCAATAGCCTGCTTGAGACTTTCAAGAATAGGTGTAATCATTTCATTGGTACCTTCCTTGTTTTCTGTGGCTGAATTCTCAAGCTCGGTTGCTCTCTCTCTCATTTTCTTAACATACTCAAGGATTCTGTCTGTCTCATCAGCCATCTCTTCCACATTACGATTTACAGAAACAGTATTATCATTAATTGAAAGCATATTGGAATTTGCCTGCTCCATTGAAGCTGACAGCTGCTGTATTACTGCTGAGATATTTACAGCATTCTCATTTATACCAACGATATTGTTATCAATCTTGTCACAGATCTGATACATATCATTTGAGCTGACTTTTATCTTTGCCAGAATGTCATCCAGCTTCTGAAGCAGTGTATTAATGCTTGAAGCCATGGCGCCGATTTCATCCTTGGCAGTATAATCAATTCTGATGGACAGATTGCCTCTGTCTTCCTCAATACTGGTAATCAGTTCATCCAGCTTCTTATCAACACGCTTGATAGGTTTGATAACTGATTTTTCAATCATTATAACGATTATTCCACAGAAAATCAGAGACAATACAGCTGTGATTAGACCAATAATTCTTGCAGTTTTCTGAACACCGGCCAGATCTTCTGTTGCATTACTTACATTATCATCGTTCAAAAGAACCATTTCAAAGACATCATTACCCAGTTTAGTAGCCTGTGGTGCTATTGTCTCATTAGTAAAAGCTATGCACTCATCATAATTGCCCGCTTTGGCCATTTCTACAGCTTTATTAATATCTTCAA
Source organism: Lachnospiraceae bacterium UBA1729 (assembly GCA_002315945.1). Lineage (GTDB taxonomy): Bacteria > Bacillota > Clostridia > Lachnospirales > Lachnospiraceae > UBA1729. The sequence goes on from DCIJ01000039.1 coordinate 27,486, forward strand.
GATACTGGGGATATTCACTGTTTAACAGATTATATGCATTATTATATGCTTCCTCATCTGGCATTGAGTCTTTTACATAGCCCAGATGCTTTGGTATCTGTCCCAGGGAATATTCCAGCTCTTCATCATAGTCCGCAGCATTTTCAGGATATACCGCATATGAAGAAGCCAGTCTCAACAGCTTATCAGTATGGCAGGTTAACTCATCAAAGGAAATGGTAAGCTGCAGGCCGGAATCAACTATCTTGCCAGAAGACTTCTCAATCTTATTAAGCTGAACCACATTTAATGCTGCATTAAACAGAATTACTATAGCCAGTAATGTTAATGGTATTACAATTTTTGATCTAACACTTTTCATGCTAATCCCCTCTCTAATTAGTAAAAAATTTTCGCACATATATGCAATATATTACCACATCTGTCGAATTTTACAACCAGAACTTTTCATAAAAAAAACGACATGACCTAATATTTTAAGTCATGTCGTTAATATTATCTTATCTTATTATGCACTATAAGTGCATTCATTAAGAACCGAATTATTTCTCAGCCTTAGCAGCCTTAAGTGCTTCTGTAAGCTGAGGAACGATCTTGTTAAGATCTCCAACCAGACCGTAATCTGCTACATCGAAGATAGGAGCATCTTCATCCTTGTTGATAGCAACGATTAAGTCTGACTCTTCCATACCAGCTACGTGCTGAATAGCACCTGAAATACCGATTGCGAAGTAAATCTGAGGACGAACAGTCTTACCAGTCTGTCCTACCTGAAGATCACGAGGCTTCCAGCCAGCATCAACTACTGCACGAGAGCAGCTAACTGTTCCGCCGATAACTTCTGCAAGATCTTCAAGAATCTTGAAGTTCTCAGGAGTACCAACTCCACGGCCACCAGATACAAGAATCTTAGCATCCATAATATCAGCTGTGTTGTTAAGAGCCTTAACAACTTCTTTAATGGTTACATATCTGTTATCAGGTGTGAAACCAGGATTGTATTTGATTACGTTAGCCTTAGCACCCTTGATAGGATCAATCTTCTGCATAACACCAGGACGAACAGTTGCCATCTGAGGTCTGTTGTCAGGACATGCGATAGTAGCAATTGTGTTACCACCGAATGCAGGACGAGTCATAAGCAGCTGATTGTGTTTCTGCTTATCTTCCTGTCCAGGAATAGGATTGAGAGGGAAATCACCAATCTCAAGTACTGTACAGTCAGCTGTAAGACCTGTAGCTACTCTTGCAGATACTGTAGGGCCAAGGTCACGTCCGATAGCTGTAGCACCAACAAGTACGATTTCAGGCTTGTACTCGTTGATTACAGAAGCAAGTGCATGAGCATAAGGCTCAGTTCTGTACTCTTTAAGTTCAGGATCATCTACAAGGATAACCTTGTCAGCGCCGTACTCTGCGAGGCTGTCGCAAAGACCTTCAACACCTGATCCAATGAGAACTGCAGTAACCTCTGCGTTAAGAGGAGCTGCAAGCTCTTTAGCTTTTCCTAATAATTCATATGCAATGCCGCTGATTTCATTGTCAACCTGCTGAGCAAAGACATATACGCCCTTATATTCTTCTAAGTTCATTATTTTGCTCCTCCTGTATTAGATGATATGTTTCTCTTTGAATTTACCGATTAAGTATGCAACTGATTCCTCAGGTGAATCAAAAGCAACCTTCTCGCCAGCACCCTTACGAACCTTGTCAGATGCCTTAGCGATCTTTGTAGGTGAACCCTTAAGACCAAGGTTAGCATCATCAACGTCCTTAAGATCTGCTCTTCCCCATGTAGTAATCTCTGCTTCGCAAGCATCGAAGATTCCACCAGGAGTCATGTAACGAGGATCATTTAATTCTGCAAGTGCAGTTACGAGGCAAGGCATCTGAGCTTCAACTACATGATATCTGTCATCATATAATCTCTCAACAACAACCTTGTCACCTTCAATCTTAATAGCCTGAGCATATGAGATTACAGGCAGCTTAAGGTGCTCAGCGATCTGAGGACCAACCTGAGCTGTATCACCATCGATAGCCTGACGGCCAGTGATGATGAGATCATAATCAATATTTCTTAAAGCGCCAGCGATAGTTGTTGATGTAGCCCATGTATCAGCTCCACCAAGAACTCTGTCTGTTACAAGGATTCCCTTGTCAGCGCCCATAGCGATTGCTTCACGAAGTACGTCTGCAGCCTTTGGAAGACCCATTGTAAGAACTGTTACCTCTGCACCGTACTGATCTTTTAATCTAAGAGCTGCTTCAAGGCCTGCTTTGTCATCAGGATTCATAATTGCAAGCATTGCTGCTCTGTCAAGAGTACCATCGGGATTGAACTTAACGCCGCCCTTAGTATCAGGTACCTGTTTGATACAAACAACGATTTTCATTGTATATTCTCCTTTATAGTATTAATTATTTTAACAGGTTTGCAGAGATAACCATTCTCTGAACTTCACTGGTTCCTTCATAGATCTCAGTGATCTTAGCATCACGCATCATACGCTCTACATCGTATTCCTTGATGTAACCGTATCCACCATGGAGCTGTACGCACTTGGTTGTTACTTCCATAGCAACTTCAGCAGCATATAACTTAGCCATAGCAGCTTCTACTGAGTAAGAAACCTTAGCACCAGCCTGGTACTCGTCTTTCTTTCTTGCAGCCTTGTAAACAAGAAGCTTAGCAGCCTCAACCTTAGTTGCAAGATCAGCAAGTACAAACTGTGTATTCTGGAATGCAGCGATAGCACGACCGAACTGCTTTCTTTCCTTAACATAGTTGATTGTTGTCTCAAGAGCACCCTCAGCAATACCAAGAGCCTGAGCAGCGATACCGATACGTCCACCATCAAGTGTGTGCATAGCGATAGCAAATCCTTTACCCTTCTGGCCAAGCATTGCATCAGCAGGGATTCTGCAATCTGTAAAGATAAGCTCATATGTAGATGATGCGCAGATACCCATCTTGTTTTCTTTTGTACCAAATGTAAATCCAGGAGTTCCTTTCTCAACGATGAATGCTGAGATTTCCTTCTGTACACGGCCTCTCTTCTCGATCTTGCCAGTTACAGCGATGAGGATATATACATCTGCTTCCTTACCATTTGTAATAAAGCACTTAGAACCGTTGATAACCCATTCATTTGTAGCTTCATCAAAAACAGCCTTTGTCTGCTGTCCCTGTGCATCTGTACCAGCACCAGGCTCAGTAAGACCGAAAGCACCAAGCTTCTTGCCTGAAGCAAGATCAGGAACATATTTTGCTTTCTGCTCAGGTGTACCATATGTAAGAATAGGATCTACACAGAGTGATGTATGTGCAGAAACGATAACGCCTGTAGTACCACATACTTTTGACATCTCTTCAACACACATAGCATATGTAAGGATATCACAACCCTGACCACCTAACTCCTTGGGAACAGGAATTCCAAGGAAACCATATTTAGCCATTTTTTCAACTGTCTCACGAGGAAATCTATGCTCTTCGTCGATTTCCTGAGCCAGAGGCTTTACTTCATTCTGCGCAAATTCGCTGAACAGAGTCTGCGCCATTTCATACTTTTTGTCTAAAGTGAAATTCATTTGTATTTGTCCTCCATTAAAATTTTAACAAATTCGTATATTACTGAGCATCAACAGGTGTCTTTGTTCTGTCAGCATTGTATACATAGAAGCCCTTGCCAGACTTAACGCCAAGGTTACCACCACGAACCATCTTACGGATAAGAGGGCAAGCACGATACTTGGAATCACCTGTCTCATTGTAAAGTACATCCATGATAGCAAGGCAGATATCAAGACCAATGAAATCACCAAGCTCAAGGGGTCCCATAGGATGGTTAGCACCAAGCTTCATAGCTGCATCAATACCAGCTACATCTGAAACGCCTTCCATCTTGATGAAAGCAGCTTCATTAATCATAGGTACAAGAATTCTGTTTACAACGAAACCAGCAGCTTCGTTAACCTGTACAGGAGTCTTGCCGATTTCTTCAGAAATCTTCTTGATTGTATCAACAGTTTCCTGAGGAGTGTTAACACCAGCAA
>DCIJ01000039.1:31563-42428 GCA_002315945.1 Lachnospiraceae bacterium UBA1729
TCAACAAGCTTCATTCTGTCAGCAGGATTGAAGAAATGCATACCAATCATAGGACGGTTTAAGCCATTTCCAATCTCAGTGATAGAAAGTGAAGATGTGTTAGAAGCGAATACACACTCAGGCTTGCAGATTGCATCAAGCTCTTTGAATGTAGTCTTCTTAACTTCCATGTTCTCAAATGCAGCTTCAACGATAAGATCGCAGTCTGCACATAAGTCTTCCTTGAGACCAGCAGTGATAGAATTAAGAATTCCATCAACAGCTTCCTGTGTCATTTTTCCTTTTTCTACAAGCTTAGCATAGCCCTTAGCGATTTTATCCTTGCCGCCATCAGCCCATTCCTGCTTGATATCGCACAGAGCTACTGTGTAGCCATCGATCTGTGCAAAAGCTTTTGCAATACCCTGGCCCATTGTACCAGCACCGATTACACCAACCTTCATTATAATTTCCTCCTATAATAATTATGTGTTATAAAGAGTCATGCACACATTGTATGCATGACTCAAATTATTTACGCGTTCTGGAAAGGAACTACTTTAAGTTTCTTTTCTTTGTCTTTCTCTAAGAAGTTACCCATTCCAGCCTTCTGGTCAGCTGTCTCGAAGCAGTCACCGAAGAGCTTCTCTTCAATAACAATTGCCTGATCCATATCTACCTGAAGACCTTCATTGATAGCTTTCTTGCAGTTACGAACTGCGATAGGAGCCTGAGCAGCGATACCTGCAGCCATCTTCTTAGCTGCTGCCACAACTGCTTCCTGAGCTGTCTTAACTACGTTGCCAGCTTCATCAACTTCAGCAGCTACAACCTGGTTAACAAGACCAATTCTGTAAGCCTCTGGTGCCTTGATGTTTCTAGCTGTATAGATAAGCTGCTTAGCCATTCCAGGGCTAACAAGTCTTGCAAGTCTCTGGGTTCCGCCGAAACCAGGAGTAATTCCAAGACCAACCTCAGGCTGACCAAACATAGCATTATCAGAGCAGATTCTGATATCGCAGCTCATAGCGATCTCACAACCGCCACCAAGTGCGAATCCATTAACTGCTGCGATTACAGGAATAGGGAAGGTTTCAAGCTTTCTGAAGATATCGTTACCCTTCTTACCAAAAGCTTCACCCTCTGCCTTAGTGCACTCAAACATCTCACCGATGTCTGCGCCTGCAACAAAAGACTTATCACCAGCACCTGTAAGAACGAGACATCTTGTTGCACTAAGATCTACTGCATCAAGACATGCATCCAGTTCTTCAAGCACCTGGCTGTTTAAAGCATTAAGAGCCTTGGGACGGTTGATAGTGATTACACCAACAAAACCTTCCTGCTCATAGAGAATAAATTCTGCCATTGTTTTATCCTTTCTATATTAGTCCATCTCAACGATTGTTGAGCAACCCATTCCACCACCGATACAAAGAGTAGCAAGACCTTTCTTAGCACCCTTCTTCTGCATCTCATGGAGAAGTGTAACAAGGATACGAGCGCCTGATGCTCCAACAGGATGTCCAAGAGCAATAGCACCACCGTTAGGATTGAGCTGCTTGTCAACATCAATGCCAAGATCCTTACCAACTGCTACAGACTGAGCTGCGAAAGCTTCGTTTGCTTCGATGATATCGAAATCTTCAATCTTGTAACCGGTCTTATCCATAACCTTCTTAGTAGAAGCAACAGGACCGATACCCATAACCTCAGGACGAACGCCTGCAAGAGCGCCACCTACCCATGTAGCCATAGGCTTAATTCCTAATTCTTTTGCCTTCTCTTCGCTCATTACAACTAAAGCTGCAGCACCATCATTGATACCTGAAGCATTACCAGCTGTAACAAATCCATCAGGATTAATTGCACGAAGCTTCTGAAGACCTTCAATTGTTGAACCAGCACGAGGGCCTTCATCAACCTTGAACTCTACCATTTCTTTTTTCTTCTTAACCATTACAGGAACGATTTCATCTTCGAAAGCGCCAGACTTCTGAGCTGCCTCAGCCTTAAGCTGACTCTTTAATGCGAACTCATCAAGCTCTTCTCTTGTAAGGTTCCACTCACGGCAGATATTGTCTGCTGTTGTGATCATATGATAATTATTGAAAGCATCCCAAAGAGCATCGTTAACCATGGTATCAACCAGTGTACCATTGTTCATTCTGTAACCATAACGGCCCTGAGGAACAGCATAAGGAGCCATTGACATGTTCTCCATACCACCAGCAACTACAACATCAGCTTCACCAGCTAAGATCATGTGAGCTGCCATGTTAACGCAGTTAAGACCTGATCCACAAACAACGTTAGCTGTTACTGCAGGAACTTCGATAGGAAGTCCAGCCTTGATTGAAGCCTGACGTGCAACGTTCTGTCCAAGACCAGCCTGGATAACGCAGCCCATGTATACCTGATCTACCTGATCACCAGAGATACCTGCTCTTTTAATTGCCTCTTTAATAACGATTGCACCAAGCTCAGCTGCGGGAGTTGTGCTTAAGGATCCGCCCATTGTACCGATTGCTGTACGACAAGCGCTGGCTATAACTACCTTTTTTGCCATAATACTTTCCTCCATTATGAAATATTATTTTACTTTTTGTGAAAACTGCTTCCTAAATTGGGCGCAGTTTCCCAATCCTTTAAAAGAATATCACAAAAAATTGTCATATTCAACGAAATAATTTATTTTAAGATGCCTAGTCCTGTGTTTTCGTCCACAGCCCCTGCTTCAAGATCAAACAGAGATTCAATGTATGCATTCCTGAAGATTTCCTGGCTGGATCCAATTCTGTCCACACTGTTATTCCTGATACAAACCAGTCTGTCTCCAATCTGTTTTGCCATATCAATTTCATGAAGACTCATAATCACTCCAAAGCCCTCTTTTGCTGACAGATTTTTTAATAATTTTAAGAACTCTATCTTATATCTGATATCCAAAAAAGAAGTGGGCTCATCTAACAAAAGCACCTCCGGTTGCTGGCATATGGCTCTGGATAAAAGCACCCGTTGTCTCTGTCCATCAGATATTTTTAAAAACTTCCGATTCTTTAGTTCGCCAACTCCGGTCATCTCCATGGAATCATTGACAATAGTCCTGTCTGCTTCTGAAAGGGTCCCGGTTCCATTGGTATAGGGATATCTCCCCAGAGCCACCATCTCCTGGCATGTATAATCAGCGTTTGTCTTCTCGGTAAATACAGAGGCAATGGTTTGGGACTTCTCATTCAGACTTATTGAACTGTATTGTCTGCCTTTTAAAAGGACCTGCCCCTTTAGTGGCCTGATTAGTCCTGCCAGTGTTTTTAACAGTGTAGTTTTCCCGGCTCCGTTTGGTCCGATTAATACCACTATTTCTCCAGCATCAAGACTTAAATCTATATTTTTTATTACCGGATGCACATATCCCACATCCAGGCCCTGGGCTCTTAATATCTCACTCATACTTTATTTCTATTAATCAACATATAGATAACTATAGGGGAACCTATGATTGCAGTAACTGTACTAATACTAAGCTCTGTAGGTGCAAACAGCTTTCTGGACAGCAGGTCACACAGACAGGTAAAAATAGCTCCAGACATAAAGCAGGCCGGAATCAGGATAATCGGCCTGGCTGTAGGAATCACCTTTCTGACAATGTGAGGCACCGCGATTCCCACAAAGGAAATTGGCCCTGCAAAAGCAGTTACACAGGCAGATAAGAAGCTGGACACCAGCACCAGCTGAATTTTAAAAATTGGAATATTGACACCCAGACTTGCCGCATAATTTTCTGATACCAGAAATGCAGACATGGGCTTGGAAAGAAATCCCGTAAAAATCACTCCAAGGGTAACACCTATTGCCATAACCATGGCCTGGGACATGGAAATCCCCCCCAGACTTCCCTTGGACCAGTTATGAAGATTAACAATATCAGAATCGTTGGCAAAGGTAACCAGGAAATCGCAGGCTGCTGTACAGATATAACCTATCATGACTCCACAGACCAAAAGCATGGACATGCTGCCTACATGTCTGGATAAAACCAGCACAAATCCCATTGCTATCATGGCTCCAAAAAAGGATATGCCAATCATTGCCAGACTACCAGTAATACTAATACTCCCAGACAAAAAAATTAACAGAATAGCTACTGCCAGCTTGGCTCCCGAGGATATTCCCAACAGATAGGGTCCTGCAACCGGATTGTGAAAAAATGTCTGCAGACAGTAGCCGGCCACGCTCAGTGCTCCACCTGCAAATACCGCTGCCAGGACTCTTGGAATTCTGATATCAAATAAAATACTTGCCGAGACAGAGTCAGGATTCATAAGCTCATCAAACGAAATCTGAACCGAACCGGACATAACGCAAAACAGTACTACTGCCACCAGCAATACCGTCATCGCCACATATGAAATTGTAATTCTTCTAATATTAATCATTTACTATGTGGAATATACGTCACCAAAAAAAATATTGCTACTTCAGCTGATAAAAATAATCCGAAGTCACTGATGCTTCTAACATTCTGTTAAGGCCTGCTGCAATCTCAGGCAGTTCCATTACAGAGGTATATATGTTTTTTGTTGTGCAAAATACATTTCCCTCTTTGAAGGCCTTTGTCTTTTCCAGGGCTGAAAGCTTGCCGGCAAGTTCTTTCTTATCCTTAAGTTCCCCAGAAATAGCCGAATTGTATATTAAATAATCGCAGTCTATTACCTCTTCTAAGAAGGTCTCCTTCTGGAGCTTCATGGTTCCAGTGCCATCATAGGTTTCCTGACCCTGGAAGATATAGTCTCCGCCTGCGATTTCAATTAATTTCGTAATGTAATCCTGATTCTTTCTGATTACCACCTGTCCTGCATCGGTAATATAGAAGTAGGCCACACTTTTTTCAGTTTCCTTAAAGTGTCCCTTCAGGGCAGCTTCCTTTTGGCCAAAGATTTCCTCTGCCAGCTGCTCTTTTCCAGCAATAATACCGTATAGCTTAATCCACTCCATCCTGCCATAGGGTGTACTTTCATGACTGGAATAATCTATCAGGGTATTGATTTTCAAAGTTTTAAATTTGTCCAGTATTCCCGGAGAATGGGATATCATGGTGTTTTCCACAACCAGGGAGCACCCTCTGGACAAAAGGAGCTCATAGTCCGGTGCCGAATATTTTCCGGCAGACATTATTTTCTTATCATCCATATAGGACAGAAGCTGCGAATCCTGAACCTCATTCCTGTCAAAGGATGTAAAGGACACATTTTCAAGAGCCTCAAGGGACAGGAAAAAGTCCATGGAAGCTGAGCTGACCACATATATTCTGTCCGTTGGAATCTCTATTACCGATACTGCTTCCGGCAGGTCCTTAGGAATATCCCCATGGGCTGTCAGAAGATAATAATCCTGACCGTTTATTTCCAGAATAGTATATTTTCCATCGTAATAGGTCACACTGAATTTTTCAGCATATTTAAGATCAAGGGTCCCTGTAATCTGATGATTACAGCTCCAGGCCTCCATCTGTTTTTTTGCCTTGCTGTCTGAGACTGTATCCTGAGGATTGCTTCCGCTTTCATCCCCTGCCCCAATAATAGTAGGAGCTTTGCTGGCATCAGCCAGCAAAGCACCACTACTTTCTATTTTTGAAAATGATAATTCATACTCTATCTCATGAGGCGCACTCATGGCTATAGTGTCAGCCACAACCTGAATGGGATCAAGAGAGTCCACTACTATTTCAAATGTAGAGTTGCCCTCAGTATTAACAGGCAAATATTTCTCCCCATTAACAACCATGTAATCATAGTTAGGACTGCTCCATTGAAGTGTAATTCTGATTTTTCCCTCTTCCTCAACAGCCCTGGCAGGGGACAGGATTGTGGCCTTGCCACTACCACCTGACAGAGCAACTTCCACCTCATATTCGCTGGGACCTGAACTGGTATCAGCATTGAGGTCCGAATCAGCATTGGTATCTGCACCGACATTGGTATCGGAGTCTGAAGCAGCATTAGCATTGGAGTCTGAAGTGGCATTAGATTTGCAGCCTGTCATCAGACATATAATCACCAGGATAACTGTCAGTAGTTTTATCAGTCTGAATTTATCAAAAAAGTATTTTGTCATTATTAACTATTTACAATTAATTTCTTATTACTGTTTTACAGGATTTGATACGCTAACCTTGTGGTCATACCATTTTCCTTTTTTTCCAACAAGCGCCAGATCAAACTCTTCGCCAATAGCTGGTACGGGAATAGTGAATGCATTAACCTCTTCGCTGGTTCCATCCTCATAGGTTACAGTTACCTTTTCAGGAGAAAGCCAGTTTTTCTCATTAGCCTTGGCATCCTTGGCAAGTCCCTCATAGAGATTTAATATTCCATCTCCTGACAAAACAACCTTGATGGTCACTTCTCCATCTTTTATTGTGAGATTTCCCTTGCCGTCATAGTTTTCATGTACGTGAAACATACCTGAGTCTGTCTTGAACTCAGCCAGATATTCTCCATTTTCAAGAGCAGAAGACAATTCTGTAGCAGATGCATCCGCAATTCCACCATTTTCAAGAGCATCCTTGATATGGGCAACATAGAGCTTCTGAATCTCTTCGATTCTACCAAGTCCTGCTATCTGGCAGTCAACCTTTTCAAAACTTCCATCTGCCACAAACAGTGACTTCCAGGAATCCTCATCATCTCCAGCCATATCATTATTTGCATGATCACCTGCAACTACCATAAGAGGACGAAGAATAACCTTGGTAAAGCCAGCTTCTTTTACTGCATTAATTACTTCACTAACCTCTGTCTCTTCAGGCTCACCTTCAACAGTTCCAACAAATACATTGTCAAACTTTGATTCCTTCATCATTGCAATCATCTGAGAGTATGTAACCTTGGCCTTGTGAGAGGTTCCATGTCCTAACAATACAAGAGCAGTCTTATCATCTGCTGCCTGCTTGGGATTTTCAAAACCAGCCTCCTTCATGGCTGCATTTACAACCTCTGTGGCAACCAGTCTCTTGTCATCATTAGTAGTAGTTTCTTCAGCTCCTACCTCACCCAACATAGGCTCTGACACTATAATCTGTTCAAATTTGTCACTATACTGATTTACTGCATCCATCAGCTCATCATATTCTGCGCCATGCATGAGATGTGTAGGCTGAATAACCAGAGTCTTAACATTGTTGTTCACAGCTCTCTCAAGAGCCTGCTCAACATTATCTATTTTTTCACCATCTCTGGCCTGAACATGATTGATTATTATCTGTGCTGTAAATGCTCTTCTGACAGAGTAATCAGGATATGCCTCTGCAATTACTTTTTCTATGCCGCCAATATCCTCGGCTCTGCTGTCATTAAAGGAAGTACCAAAGCTTACTACCAGGATTTCCTTCTCCCCTATTTCATCCTGATTCAAAGGATTGTCAAGAGAAGCATCTCCTGTGTCGCGTCCAAAATAATCGGGGTCTGCAGATTCACCCTCTACCATTTCTTTCTGAGTATCAGTCAGGGCATCCCAGGCTTTCTTGGCTTCTTCACACTGAGCATCAGTCTCATCAGTTCTTGACTGAACATAGATTGCATCGATTAATGCTGCAACCCTGTCTGCTGCTTCCTGATCAGAGATTTCTTCAACATTTTCTTCGGTCTCTTCTTCAGCACCATTATCAGTGCTTTCCTCAATATTCTCTTGCTGAGTCTGATTAGTTGCGGCAGATGTGTCCTGATTGCCGCAGGCAGATAGTCCGATTGTGCACGCTATTGCAAGCGTCATGATTAATAGATTCTTTTTCATTTTTTCCTCCTACTATAATGTGACCATAACGCCACGCGCTTCGCGAGTGCCCTTATGGCAAGTAATAAGAGGTCGTGCATTATCAATGTACGACCAGATTCCGTGGTCCGGGTTTCCCCGACTAGGCTTGCGCCCACATAAGGCAGGTTTCCTGACTTAGGGTCAGCATCTCTTGTCTCCTTCCCACATATGCTCATTGCAAAGCTTCTATGCAGTGGATAATGACAAAGACTATCGCAACGCCACACTCTCCCCGTGTGTCCTTACGAAATGTACCCATCACAGTGACGGTCTCGTTCAGGTCTTTCACCTGATTCCCTTTTACCCAAAACATTATTTTGGCACCTTATAAGCTACATTCCATACAATACAATAATGATTCTACTTTTTCAACCAATTCATAGCCTATTTCTTTAGTAGGTTTCTATATTTCGTTTTACATTTCCAATGTCTGTCACAACCTGATACCCTACACTGCTCACTCTCCTTCGGGTACAGTCTCCACACTCTGATGAGTCTTCATTGACGCAAATTTTATTATCATACAGCAGATATTTTTCACGAACTTCTTTTGGCGACAGATTTGGCATCATAACATTGGCACCAGCCTTAAGTCCATATTCCCTCCCCAGGGGATGAATTGTACCAAGAGCAGTAGTAGCAGGAATCAGTGCATGGGGAAACATAAGGCGAAGTATTGCAATCAGCCTTAGAGTCAATTCAAGACTCCCATTCTCGTAGTCGCTAAACACCGTCTCTTTATGAGAAATAAATGGTCCTATTCCAATCATATCAGGGTCCAGCTCCTGCAGGAATCGCAAATCTCTCACGATATCCTCGGCTGTCTGAAAGGGAGACCCTACCATGAATCCGGCTCCAACCTGGTATCCTATTTCCTTCAGATCAAACAGACATCTTTTCCTGTTGGCAAGTACCATGTCATCCGGGTGTAACTTTTTATAATGCTCATCCGATGCACTTTCGTGGCGCAAAAGATACCGGTCTGCTCCCGCATCAAAATATGCTTTGTAGCTTTCTTTACTTTTTTCGCCTATGGACAGAGTGACTGCGCAGTCAGGATACTTTGCTTTTATTTCAGACACGATCTGACATATCCTGTCATCTGTAAAATATGGATCCTCTCCCCCCTGCAACACAAAGGTTCTAAATCCCATCTGATGCCCCCGGTCACAGGCTGATAATATTTCTTCCGTGGTCATACGATATCTGATTGCTTTTGTATTACTGCATCTAATTCCACAATAGTAGCAGTTGTTCTTACAGTAGTTTGTAAATTCAACCAACCCTCTTATATAAACCGAATTTCCGTATATTTTTCTTCTGATACTGTCGCCTGATAAATAAAGCTTCTCATCAAAGCTGTCAGTCTGTATTAATTTCAACAGGTCTTCATCTGGGAGATTTTTTTCATTTACAAGATAATCAACTATATCCATACCAGGATCCTTTCTATGTGGCAGTGTGAGCCAGGGTGAGCTAGGGGGACGGGGTTGGGGGTTCATTTTTGGTAAAAATGAACCCCCAACCCCGTCCCCCTAGCTCACATTAGCTTATACTATTTAATATCATTCCAACAATTATTATTGCTATTCCGGCAAAGCCTATTGTGTCAGGCAGGGAGTCTCTTAATATCAAGATTCCCATTATGACTGTAAAAATCACCTCTCCCGCCTGAGTTGCTTCAATTACTGCCAGATGTTTTGCATTGTCCCTAACCATATCTGTTGCCTTGAAGAATAATATTGTTGCAACGACACCCGCAAGCAATGCAATTAAAAAAGCCTGGAAGCACTGTTCATTTGAAGGAAGCCCCGCCCTCACAAAAGACGCGATTCCGCATATAATCCAAAATGGCATCGAACACATTGTCATACCATACACTCGCTGAATAGTTGTCAGTCCATCTTTTTGAACTATTTTCATCATCATTCGATTTCCCAGAGGATATGAAAATGCAGCAAGCCCCATTGTAAGTATCAGCATGGGCCAGTTTGCTTCCATTCCCATCAGAATCTTTGAAAGCTGCATAATCATTATTCCTGTAACAATTACGAAGGACCACAATAAATTTTTAAAAGGAATTTTCTTTCCAAACATCGGAGTAAGCAGTACTCCGGCAACAATGGTAATCTGCCAGAATGCAGAGGTAAACCAGCTCTCCCCATATACAGATGCTGCTGAAAGTGGTGCATAAAACAATCCAAATCCTACAGTACTCCATACAAGCCACCTTAGTGGGCTTTTTCTTATGCTCTCATGCACCTGATTATATTTTTTCCCTTTTACAAGCAGTAAAAACATAATTGGCAGGGTAAAAAAATACCGAAGACATGCCGACCAGAGGAAATATCCTCCTCCCAAATTCATGCTTCGGATTAAAATAAAATTGAACGCAAAGAAAAAGGAACCTGCAATTCCTAAAATTAAAGCATTTATAAACGTTCCCACCTCATGCTGTTTTTGTTCCTTAACTTTTCTTTCCATGATTGCTACCATCCGCTTTATCATTTCTTGACCAGAATATCATCGGTTATTTCAAAAAAGTGGGCTGGTGTCAGGTTAAATATGGTAGTGTTTACCTGACAGGCACTATTTTTACTTTCAAGATTACCATTCTCATCATATTTTTCATATGTAACCATTTCTTTGTTTAGTCCCCAGTATTTTTTAGTATAGCTCCCGCAACTTTTACCGAACCAGGATTACGATAAAATCCAACTCCACCAACTACCGCTTCCAGTTCGTCATCAGATAGTTCGTTCTTTTCAATACTATCAATATAAGCCTTTGCATCATTGGCCTCCAGCTCAAATCCAATCTGAGAGGCTACCTTAACCATAATCTTATAGATTTCATCGTCTCCTTTAATTTCTTTGACGCTTTCTGACATTAGTTTGATATATTTTGTATTTAATTCTTTGTTGTTAGATAAATATACTATAAATTCCTGTACTGTCATTATGCCTACCTCTGGTTGTTTTTTCCTAATACCGTCGCATGCCTTTTTTTAAAAAGCAGCCTGGAACCAGGTTCCAAGCTGCTTTGTAAATCATTAATATTTAGTTAAAGTA
>DCIJ01000075.1:0-186 GCA_002315945.1 Lachnospiraceae bacterium UBA1729
TAAGCCTTTGTCCAGAAATTGGAGGCGTCGCTTACAGATTTAACTTATTTTGTTCCAAATCTGTAATTCTTTGTCCAGAAATTGGAGGCGTCGCTTACAGATTTAACTTGTTTTGTTCCAAATCTGTAAGCCCTTGTCCAGAAATTGGAGGTGCCGCTTACAGATTTAACTTATTTTGTTCCAAAT
>DCIJ01000075.1:260-584 GCA_002315945.1 Lachnospiraceae bacterium UBA1729
CCTGGCGCACGAAGGGATTCCCTAACGCACGAAGGGATTCCCTAACGCACGAAGGGATTCCCTGGCGCACGAAAGAATTCTGTAAAGCACGAGGAAAATCTCTAAAGAAGATTAGTGTCATTTCCCCAAAAACTGAGTTTTATTATACTAAATTTTTTGTATTTTTGCTAACCAGATAAGCCGGCTGTTACTGTAAAGTTACTCGATTTTTGCACACTAACATTCCGCACTATCGTGCTCCATGTTCTTACGACCGGCAAATATCATTTCATGCAAGCATGATGATGCTTGCCGGTCTTGTGCAACAAAAAAATAGGGAAGCCC
>DCIJ01000075.1:646-4158 GCA_002315945.1 Lachnospiraceae bacterium UBA1729
TTTAATTTTGTTTAGTTCTTTAATTTTGTTTGATCTCGTTTAATATTCCAACTTAATTATTTCGCATAATCAGTTGCCCGAGATTCTCGGATAATATTAACTTTGATCTGACCCGGATATTCCATCTCTGTCTCAATTGCCTTAGAGATTTCGCGTGCCATAAGCACCATATCCGCATCACTTACCTGTTCAGGAACTACCATTACACGCACTTCACGGCCTGCCTGAATAGCAAAAGATTTATCAACGCCCTTAAAGCGTCCTGTGATTTCTTCTAACTGTTTTAATCTGTTTGTATAGGTCTCGACTGTCTCACGTCTTGCTCCCGGACGTGCAGCAGAGATAGCATCTGCAGCCTGTACAAGGCATGCAATAAGAGATGTGGGTTCCACATCACCATGGTGACTCTCTACAGAGTTAATTACGATAGGACCTTCCTTGTATCTTCTACACAGGTCAGCACCAAGCTGAATATGAGATCCTTCCATTTCGTGGTCAACCGCCTTACCGATATCATGTAAGAGACCGGCGCGCTTAGCCATACGTACATCTAATCCAAGCTCTGCAGCCAGAAGTCCTGTGATATGAGCTACCTCGATGGAATGCTTTAATGCATTCTGACCGTAGCTGGTTCTGAACTTCATGCGGCCCAAAAGCTTAACTAACTCAGGATGAATTCCATTGACACCAACCTCAAGAGTTGCTGAATCTCCAGCCTCTTTGATTACGCTGTCAACTTCCTTCTGTGCTTTCTCAACCATTTCTTCGATTCTGGCAGGATGAATACGTCCGTCCACAATCAGTTTTTCAAGAGCAATACGTGCTACTTCTCTTCTGATAGGATCAAAAGAAGAAAGTACCACAGCTTCGGGAGTATCGTCGATAATCAAATCAACACCGGTCAGAGTCTCGAGAGTACGGATGTTACGTCCCTCACGACCAATTATACGTCCCTTCATTTCATCACTAGGAAGAGGTACTACAGAAATAGTAACTTCTGATACATGATCAGCAGCACACTTCTGAATTGCTGTTACAACAAATTCCTTTGCCTTCTTGTCAGCTTCTTCCTTGGCACGAATCTCAAGCTCTTTAATCAGCTTGGCTGTCTCGTGCTTAACATCTTCTTCAACAGTTTTTAATAAAAATTCTTTTGCCTGTTCAGAGGTTAATCCGGAAATACGTTCCAGTTCCTGTACTCTTTGCTCATTAAGCTTGGAAACTTCTTCCTTCTGCTTTCTGAGGTTTTCTTCCTTTGCAGCCAGTGACGTCTCTTTACGTTCGATTGCTTCAGACTTCTTGTCGATATTCTCCTCTTTTTGTTGAATACGACGTTCAGAGCGCTGTACTTCAGCTCTACGTTCCTTGATTTCCTTGTCCAAGTCGTTCTTTGCCTTAATTGACTCTTCTTTGATTTCAAGGAGACTTTCTCTCTTCTTTGCCTCAGCAGTCTTCACCGCATCATCGATAATCTTTCTTGCCTTATCCTCTGCATTTCCAATCTTCTCAGCAGCTTTTTTTGTCTTAACATTGGTAGCTACCATAGCAGATACGGGACAAGCGATTACGAGAGTCACAACCACAGCGATTATGACTGTCATGTACAGGAGTCCTCCTTATTAAATTGTTATCAACAATTACTACAACCTTTCGGCTATTGTATAAAAAAATATACAACAAACCGATTATATGTGGTTTACATAGGTATGTCAAGGACAACCATGCCTAAAATCACACAATAATCGGTCTGAATTGTTCCAGTTTATCACTAGTAAATATTATTTTTTACAGCTGAATTACATCCGCCATGGTATACCAGCCAGGCTCCTTGCCACCCAGGAATTTTGCTGCCTCAACAGCTCCCTTGGCAAATACTTCTCTGGAGTATGCATTGTGGCTAAAAGTAACAACCTCATCCAGTCCTGCAAATATTACATCATGGTCACCAACGATGGAACCGCCTCTGACTGCTGCAAAACCAATCTCCTTGTCAGGTCTGACTTCACGTCTTGTGCTTCTATCGAATACCATTTCATAGGGCTCGTCCAGGCCTTCATTTACAGCTTCTGCCAGGGCAATTGCTGTTCCACTGGGAGCGTCCAGCTTGTTTCTATGATGACGGTCAAGGATTTCAACATCAAAGCCTGCTTCGGTAAGAATTGGTGAAACCTGTGCCAGCACCTTCATCAACAGATTGATACCCATGGACATATTGGCAGACTTAAGAATAGCAACTTTTTTTGAAGTCTCTTCAACCTTGGATAACTGTTCCTCGCTGAGACCTGTTGTGCACAGTACAACAGGAATCTGTCTGGTCACACTATAGTTTAATAAAGTATCTACTGCTGCCGCATTGGCAAAATCAATAATGGCATCTGCAGCCACATCACAGTCAGTAATGGATGCAAATACAGGATAGGTTGACATCTGAATATTATTAATATCAACGCCTGCTACTATCTCAACATCAGGATCAGCTGCTGCAATTCTTGTAATCATCTGACCCATACGGCCATTACAGCCGTGCATAATCACTCTTGTCATTTTATTTTTTCCTCTATCTCTAAGTCCTGCTGTAAATCACAGCCCTGCTGTATATCAAACCTCTGCTGTGCTCAACAGTCCTACAGTACCCCAAATTCCTTCATGCAGCTCTTAAGAACTTCCTGATGAGCATCTTCCATAACTGTAAGTGGCATACGGAGTGTAGGTCCACACTGGCCCTGCATTGTAAGGGCTGCCTTAACAGGGATAGGATTTACTTCACAGAACAGAGCGTCAATCAGAGGAATAGCGTCTAACTGAATCTTTCTTGCGCCAGCCACATCACCATCCAGGAATTTCTGGCACATATCATGGGTCTGCTTGGGAGCAATATTTGAAAGAACTGAGATAACACCGATTCCGCCCAGAGACATGAGAGGAACAACCTGATCATCATTTCCAGAATACATATCGATGCATCCATCTGCCAGACTCATAAGCTTTGCTGCCTGAGAAATATTACCACTTGCTTCCTTGATAGCTACAATGTTTTCAACCTCGCGGGCCAGCTTAACAGCTGTCTCAGGAAGTACATTACAGCCGGTACGGCTGGGTACATTGTAAATTATAAGAGGAACCTTAACAGAATCTGCTACTGCCTTGTAGTGTGCATACAGACCCTTCTGAGTTGCCTTGTTGTAGTAGGGTGTAACTACGAGAATAGCATCTACGCCACTTTTTTCAGCTTCCTGTGAGAGATAGATTGCTGTCTCAGTACTGTTAGATCCGGTACCACCAATAACAGGTACACGCTTAGCAACCTTGTCCACGCAGTACTTGATTACATCCAGATGCTCTTCGTGTGAGAGTGTGGAAGATTCACCTGTAGTTCCACATACTACGATAGCATCGATTCCCCCTGCAATCTGAGCTTCAATCATCTTGCCAAAGGTATCATAGTCTACTGTTCCGTCCTCAAAAAAAGGTGTTGCGATTGCTGTTGCTGCTCCTTTGAAAATAGCCATTTT
>DCIJ01000075.1:4232-5657 GCA_002315945.1 Lachnospiraceae bacterium UBA1729
CAAAAACAATCTGCCAGCAGTGGTAAAAAAAACCGACCTGCGGATGACAGGTCGGCGAATAATCAATCAGAATAATTTCATTATCACGTCGATAGCTCTCCATCCGCAGATGACAGTCACAGATTTCTTGGACCTGTGCCCAGAAAGTGACTGACCGATATTGCCACTTCTTCGGCGCCTCACCCTTTCACCTGCTGTTCATCTGTTACCGGAACATCCCAACTGTTACTCTTGATTGGCGCGACCTCTATCTTTTTTATAAACAACCATTTGAACATTAATTTCAAACTAATTGTTTTTTCACTATAGAAAAAATTATCACATACAATTTTCACTGTCAAGAATCTTTTTCATCACCTTCTCAAGTTTCTTGGTATCAATTGGTTTGGACAGGAATCCATCAAAGCCCATATCCATGTATTCCTGCTCCGAGCTGTCGGTGGTGTTGGCTGTAAGCATGATGACGGGAGTATCCTTGCACAGATTCTCTTCCATCTCTTTCATCTTGAGATAGGTTTCCACACCATCCATGCCTGGCATCAGATGATCCAGGAAAATCAGCTCATATTTTTTCTTGGCAACCATCTCCAGGCAGGCTTCACCGCAATCCACCTCATCGATCTTCATCTGCGTATCTCTAAGCAGAGACTTGATTACCTTTCGATTGATTCTGCTGTCATCCACCACCAGTATGCTTGAATCAGGAGCAGTAAATCCAGCCCTGTAGCTGTAGGTTTTCTGATTTTCTTCCTCTCCAAGCTTTCCCATAGGTTCAGGATTAACAATTTCCTGTCTCACACTGAAGGATACACTGGTTCCCTGGCCACATACACTGTCAATCACCATCTGAGAGTTCATCATATTTAAAAAGCTGTTGGCAATTGCCAACCCACGGCTGGGGCCTTCAATGTGGGTTCTTTTTTTATCATCAAATCTTTCGAATACCCTGAATATCTCCTGCAGCTGCTCCTCGTTCATGCCATTTCCAGTATCTGAGACTTTCACATCCAGAATGCATTCTTCCCCCTGAATGTCAGCATCAACCTGAAGAGTTACGCCACCTATTTTAGAGAATTTCACAGCATTGGAAAGCAGATTCATAAATATCTGGCGCAGCTTGACAGCATCTCCCTTGAGGGTCCTTGGGATTTTTTCATCTATACTGACATTGTAATACAGATTGCTCTCCCAAAGTCTGCTCTTGACTTCAGTTACCAGATCATTAAAAAAGCTTTTGGTATCATATTCCATCTCGACCAGGCCGGCACTGCCATTTTCAAGCTTATTGATATCCAGAATTTCATTAATCAGTTCCATCAGAATCATGGTGGAGCTTCTGATATCCCTGGCTGCAGCCAGCGTCTCTTCTTCACTGCTGTTTCGAAGTATCGCCTCATTCAATCCCATAATGGAAGTAATGGGTAT
>DCIJ01000074.1 GCA_002315945.1 Lachnospiraceae bacterium UBA1729
CATTCCTACAATAGTATGAACCAGCATAATTAATACAGAATAGAAAAGTGTGATACCCCATATTCTAAGGATTCTCTTTAATGAAAACTCCTTGTCAATCAGATAGTAAGCTCCGCACATTACATAGATATTTACACCACTAACCAGAAATGCCTCCAATAATCTTACCATCAGGTCAAAGCTGTTAAGCTCTCCGTCAAAGGTGCTTTTCATAAGACCACCCTTATCCAGAAAGTGCATCCCGATTATTGCACACATTCCTACTATTCTTAATAATTCAAAGTTTGCTTCTCTGGTTTTATTCACCTGTTTTCCGCCTTAATATACTTTACTATTGAGTCATCTTCGATTTTTTTAAATCCACAGGCCTCAAAGATTTTACAGGATGCCAGATTCTCCTTCTTTACCTGAGCCAAAAACCCCACAGGCTTCAGACTGCAGGCCTTCATTCCATCCTGTATTATTCTTTTTCCCAGGCCTCTGCCTCTATATGACCTGTCTATCATATAACTGATTTCTGCCATGTCTTTTTCCAGATCAAATCTAATCTGACCCACAGCTTCCCCGTCCAAAAAAGCTATGAGCAGCTCCTGCCCATGGCCCTGATTACTTACTCTTCTTTCAAACCATTTGCTATGGTCCTCAAATGGAATAGGTGCTGTGTTAAAGCTCATGGCTCTGGCTTCTGGATCATTAGCCCATCCAAAGGTCAGTTCTACATCATTCATTACTGCCCTTCTAAATTTTAATTCTGACATATCACCCCTTATGAAAGCCTTCTTAAAGCTTCCATGCACATCCTTCCATTATGATACGGACATTTCCAAGGCTCCAATATGGGAAGGTTTTCCATGGGAGAACCATTCTGATATAAGTCATGGAACCATTCTGATCCTTCTCTTTTATCTACAAGATTATCCCGGATAAATTCCCATTCTGATTTTGCTGCCACCAGGTATCTATCCTGACCACTCTTCTCATATGCGTTTAAGAATCCAACCAGGGTCTCTGCCTGAACCCACCATACACGCTTGTTATCAACACTTCCCTTTTCACACTCGTTAGCCAGTGACCTTCCATCAAAGGCAGTATTGATTATTGTGTCTGCCAATGATGCTGTAATTTCATAAACATTTTTACTAAAATCACTGTCATCAATTACTTCTAAAGCCCTGTCTACCAGCCATGAGGTCTCAATATCATGGCCATATGAATGCAGGTCAATCAATGTATTATACTCATGATCAAAGAACACTTCCTGTCTCTTTAATTTGCTGTTATACATTTTTTCAGCAAATATTGATAATATCCATTTTAGCTTATCTGTAAGCTCAACAACCATCTCTGGCTTTTCACCCTTTAGCTTTAAAACTCTTAGAAATTCTGTATAAGCTTCCAGCACATGAAGCAGTGTATTCATTGTTCTTTCTGCTATTACACCATTCTCAGAAAGTTTTTCATTTGATTCTGGTTTAAAATCTATAGTAAAGGCTTCCAGGTATCCGCCTTCATCTCTCATTTTTTCTTCAATCACCTGATAAAGCTTATGGGCATAATCAAGTGCTTTTATATCACCTGACACATTATAATATGCACAGAGAGCATATATACAAAAAGCCTGATTATAGGTATGCTTTGTAGTATCACTGGGTGTTCCATCAAATTCTACTGACCAGAGCAACCCACCATTTTCCTTATCAAAACAGTTCTTTTCAAAAAATCTGTAAGCATGTCCAGCTGCTTCCAGTATGTCCTTCACATCATAGCCTGCACTTTTGCACTCTTCCTCTGTAATAGCCCCATCCTTATACAGTTCATATACAGATGAAAAGAACCACATAATTCTGCTGTTTAATATACATCCCTTAACTGCCTTTTTATCCAGCTTCAGATCATAGGACATATAACCATAATACCCACCCTTGTCCATATCCTTAAGTCCCATCCAATAGGGAACTATATGCTTCAAAAGCTCATCTTTAATTTCAATTTTCACAATTTTTCCTCCTCTTGTACTACATTACCTTTCAGTGTATCATTCATTATATATTTTAACAAATCCAAGTTAATATATTGGAGGATTTTCCTTATGCTAATTCATATTAATGACGATCTGGATCTGAAAAAAATAGCTGACTCGGGGCAGGCCTTCAGAATCAAAGAAATGGATGACACCCAGAGATTTTTTCGATTTATTACCAATGACAGCATACTATACATAAAGGATCTGTCTGATGGCAATTTTGATATTAGCTGTTCCGAAGAAGAATGGGAACACATCTGGTTTCCTTATTTTGATCTGGGTAGAAATTACAGTCAGATACGAGCTGATATTCCATCAGAGGATACCTTCCATCAGAAAGCTTCTGCTTTCGGTAAGGGCATCCGCATTTTAAAACAGGATCCCTTTGAGATGCTCATTACTTTTATTATTTCCCAACGAAAAAATATCCCTGCAATCAGAGCCAGCGTTGAAAAAATAGCAGCCCGTTTTGGAACAAAGCTTGTCACCTCCTATGAGGAGGTGTATACCTTTCCATCCGCCATACAGATGGCCGGGTGCAATTCGGAAAACCTGTCCGACTGTTCTCTTGGATACAGACTTCCATATATTATCGATGCTGTTATGAATGTTAACAGCAATTCATTGTCTCTTGAAGAATTATTTGATTATGATACTGATACTCTATTCCAGAGTCTTCTATCCGTTAAAGGCGTTGGTAAGAAGGTTGCTAACTGTATTTGTCTGTTTGCATATGCCCGTCTTGAATGTGCTCCGGTAGATGTCTGGATAGAAAAAATCATTAACAGATACTTTGACGGAATTAATCCCTATCCACAATACGGCGAAGTTGCAGGGATTATGCAGCAGTATGCTTTTTATTATATTAGAGATATTTCTATTTAAAAAAAGTGGCCATCTACACATTTTGTAGCGGCCACTATTTTTAATGAATTGACTTTTTATCCGGAAACTTTATCCTGGTAACAAGATTTACGGTCTCCTTAGCGTTTCCCTTTATTACAATCTGTTTCTGGGTTGAAAGGTGTCCATATACCGGTGCAAATGGTACCTCTTCAACACTGCAGGAAACATCTGTCATTCTATCAGGTATTTCAAAGTTTAATTTTAATCTGTCACCTTCTGATTTTAATACAAAACTATAGGGATCTCCCTGGTTCTCAACTATTTTCCAGTCATTTCCAATATTATAGTGCAGACTGATATCACAGCCTTCAATAGTCTCAACAAAATCAGTTATTTCCAGTTCGACACAATCAGGTCTGACCCCGGCCATGCTCTTACCAGCTGGAATGGCTGCAAGTCGCTCCAGGGCAGGGACATTTTGCCTTTCAAATAATGCAACTCTTCGTCTGTGAATTGTTGGAGCATATCCATCTTCAGAAGCCTCAACTGCAACCTCAGAGATTTTTTGTCCATACTC
>DCIJ01000091.1 GCA_002315945.1 Lachnospiraceae bacterium UBA1729
AGGAATAAATATGAAAAAGAAATTATTAACAGTATTACTCACAATGACAATGCTTGTCATGGCTTTGTCAGCATGTGGAAAAGCAAGCACAGAATCAGAAAACACAGAATCAGAAAACACAGAATCAGAGAACGCAGAAATAGAAGACACAGAACCAGCTGGAATGGGCAATCCAATAGAAGAAGTGAGCCCCGAAAGAATCGTAGAAGTAACTGGAAGTAAAGCGATTCTCCCAGAGAACGCTGAGAATCCAACATTTCTCCTGGTTAACAACGAATTGGGAGAGATTCGTTTTACACTTGATTCTGCAAAATACAATATGACATTACGTTCACAAAAACTTGATGCATTTTCAGATATCTCTGGTATGTATTATGAATGGCAGAGTGAATATGATGAATCAATCGGGAACTATGAATGCAAGGTTATGAATTTTAATAGTGATGAGGATGGCTCTATTCGGATATACCTATGGTATGATGCCGAAAATGGGGTTATGTATTCACTTACCGCACAGGCAGAAGATCTTACTGAATTTGATATGTACGGAGTGGTTATTACAATTATGCAGGTTGAACCAGCGTATGATGAAGAAGTATCTGATTATCCATCTAATGCCTTGGAGGAGAGAACAGGAAAGACAGAGTTTTCATCATATGATGAAATAATTAGTCTTCTTGAAGGAGATGAAGCATATGCATTAGTTAAAATCAAAGGATATGATGGGGATGTGCTTCTAGTTGCTGATAATGTGTACGATAATCTTGATGGAAACATGGCAACTATTGCTGCAACTCCGTATACAATGAAATCAACAGGCGTGGTCAGCGCAGATTCCATGCTGACATCAGGAGGAACTGCATATCCTATTTCAATAGGTGATGATGGTCTTGTCTATCTGTATGGAAATCATTCGGTAGAAACGCAGTGTTATGGGGAAAATGGCACAGATGATGTAGGATTGATGGTGATGAAATTAATACAAATATCGGAATGGGATACTAATGGAGATATAGCAAAGGTTTCAGGATTCCACAGAGATCCTGATAAAACATCAGTCATTGACAACGACAGTGTTGATTACAATGAAGATGACATTGAGCTGTTTAATGAAGCTTTTGACGATTATGACGGTACAACACCTGTAAATTTTACAGCTGTAGATGGAAGAGTAGCTAAACAAGAGTAATTAATAACAAGGAGAGAGAGAAAATGGCGGGTATATTTGGTGAAAAAAAGCTTGGTTTTGGACTCATGAGACTTCCACAGGAGGATCCCAATGACTGGATGTCTCCTGTTAAAATCGAAGAAGTCAAAGGGATGGTAGATTTCTTTATGGAGCAGGGCTTTACATATTTTGACACAGCATGGATGTATTGTGGTTTTCAAAGTGAGAATGCAGCCAAGGAAGCTTTGGTAGACAGATACCCACGTGACAGCTACACACTTGCAACAAAGCTCCATGGAGGCTTTTTTAATTCAAAAGAAGAAATGGAGAACATTTTTAACACACAGCTTGAGAAGACAGGAGTCGACTATTTTGATTACTATCTGCTCCATGACATAGGAGAGGACCATTATAAAAAATATACGGAACTGGACTGCTTCAACTGGCTGAAGGGGAAGAAGGAAAAAGGCTTGGTAAAGCACATCGGATTTTCATATCATGATGGGGCTGACCTATTAGACCGTATTCTTACTGAGCAAAAGGATGTGGAATTCGTGCAGCTTCAGCTCAATTACCTGGACTGGGAAAGCGAAGGAATTCAGTCAAGAAAGTGTTATGAGGTATGTGTAAAGCATGGCAAGCCAGTAATTGTTATGGAGCCTGTTAAGGGTGGAACTCTTGCAAATGTTCCTGATGAAGTAACTAAGCTTTTCAAGGATTATAGCCCTGACATGTCTGTACCAAGCTGGGCTATTCGTTTTGCTGCAAGTCAGCCAAATGTAGCAATGGTACTCTCAGGAATGGGAACCATGGATATGGTAAGAGATAACACCTCTTATATGAAAGATTTTAAGCCACTTACAGATGAAGAGCTTGCAATTGTAAACAAGGCAGTTGATATAATAAATGCAAGTATTGCCATTCCCTGTACGGGCTGTGCTTACTGCGTGGATGGATGTCCAAAGAAAATTGCAATTCCTAAATATTTCTCACTTTATAATGCAGAGCAGCAGGAGTTTAAGGGCAAGGGCTTTACGCCTCAGGGTAATTACTACAACAGACTTATTGAGAACTACGGAAAAGCCAGCGAATGCATTGCCTGTGGTAAATGTGAAAAAATCTGTCCACAGCATCTGCCAATAAGAGAGAACCTCAAACTTGTAGCTAAGCAGTTCGAAGGATAAATAAATGTTTCAAATAGGTGAAATATCCAAGATATCACAGGTATCCCTGAGGATGCTCAGATATTATGACAAGAACAATATATTTAAGCCCAGGATTGTAAACGGGGAAAATGGCTACAGATATTACACAGCTGATCAGCTGGACGATTTGTACAGAATAGTTGAGCTACGCGATTTGGGATTCTCTGTGGCTGAAATTGGGGAACTGATTAATTGTGATGACAGGAAGTCTTATATTGCCGCCATAGAGAAAAAATATCATGAGCTAGAGCAGGAAATTGCCGATAGACGCAGTATGCTTGGCCGATTAAATGCGATTAGGTCAGAGCTTGAGAGCGCCACGGAAAAAGTACGACCTGACATATCAATTGTGTTAAAAGGAATTCCTGATAAAAATGTTATCTCCTATAGAAAAAGAGTTGCCAACTATTTCTGCGAAGGGGAAATGTGGCAGGAATTTGGCCTGCTACTGTCTGGAAGTGGCCAGTCATTTTCAAATGAGTGCTTTTCTCTGTATCACGACCTGGACTATCGTGAAGAGGATGTGGATATTGAGCTGTGTGCAGTAATAGACAAACCGGTTGTAAGTATTCCAGAGGGGCTCATACACAGACAGGTCATAGGCTGTGAGAATGCGGCAAGCATAATAGTAAAGGGACCCTATGAAAATATCTCTCCAGCCTACAGGGAGTTTGCTTTCTTCCTGGAAAAGCACAGGGAATATAAAATGGGCGGTCCAAACAGGCAGATTTGTCATGTCTCAGAGATAGATACGGATAATCCAGAGGAATATATTACAGAACTTTTAATACCACTTATCAAAATTGAATAAAAATAAAAAATAGGTCTTGACCCTAACACGGTGTCAGGGCCTATTTTGTTGTAACGATGAGACAAGCGCAGAAAGGAAAACTACAATGGCAGAACTAATAAGTATAGGAAAAATTGAACGACAAAATGACAGGCTGGTATTAACTGTTGACAGGAATTACAGAAATGGACTAAAGGGAATACAGGACTTCAGTCACCTGCACGTGTTATGTGTGGAAAATAACAGCAGACTGATTCAGATTAGCTCAAAGGCTGATTACTCTTTAATTAAGAATGGAATAATCATATTGGAGAATACTATTTCAGGCTCTGCCCTCACACCCATTGATATCAAGCCCTACCTGCCTAGCGAGGACAAAATTGAAACCAGTCAGCACACCGAAGGCGACCGCTATATTTTGCTTGAAAAAAATAACAAAATTTCATTTTGTGGAGAAATTAGAAACACCCACGGAGAAATATACCTCCAATACAATGATCCCAACGGTCTCCCACAAGAGATAAGTGAATACTCCCGCATCTTCTGGTGGTTTAATAAGTTTGAGGACAGGAAGTACAGGCGCATACTTCAATGTAACCCACCCTATGAAAGTGATGAGAAAAAAAGTGATGACAAATTAGGTGTATTTTCCTGCAGAGCACCAATCAGACCGACTCCTATAGCAATTACAAATGTCAGGGTGACTAAAATTGACCGGAACCTTGGAAGAATATATGTGAATGGAATTGAGGGCTATGATCACACTCCCTTCCTGGGAATAGTAGGCTACGACTCAGAAGCTGACAGCTTTGAAAGGGAAGGGGTTTCACTGCCCAACTGGGCAGAGGACTGGCCGGATACACTTGATTTACGAGACAGTCTGGAAAAAACATTATCCATTGACGAAATCGCCGACTCCCTTGATTCAATACAGACATCAAAGCCGGACTCAGTACTTAATAGTGTTAATAATTCTAAAGAAGAAACAACAGGTAAAGAAGCAGATACTGAAGCAGAGGATGGCGCTCCTTGGACAGTTCATAATAGTCGTCCTACTCATATTGTAGTCAAGGGGGCCAGGGAGCATAACCTGAAGGATATTTCTGTCTCCATTCCCTACAACGCAATTACTGCAGTAGTGGGAGTGAGCGGCAGCGGCAAATCATCACTTGTTATGGATACTGTATATGCTGAGTGTCATAGGAGGATGGAGTATTTAAGCTCCACAAATGCAAATACCCTGAGGCCTGACATGGACAGTATGAGTGGATGCATCCCAACAGTTATGATTTCTCAAAAGGAAATAAAGGGAAACTCCAATTCTACCATAGGTACTTTCTCGGGAATTTATAACCATCTTCGTTCAATCTATGCAGCTGTCGGCGAGAAGAATTATACTGATGCAAACCAGGTGGAATTCAAAATAACACCTTCTACCTTCAGCTTCCTTGATCCGGAATCAAGATGCAGCTTCTGTAATGGTAAGGGCCGCCGTCATATGGCTGATACTAAAAAAATAATCGCCAGACCGGAAATAAGTCTTCTTGATGGAACTTCACCCTTCCTGGGAAAGTTGAAATCATTTATTGAAAAACCAAATGCCAACTGGATGAAGGGGCAGGTGGTGGCGCTGGCAAAAGAGATGAATGTAGAGCTAAGCACTCCCTGGAATGAGCTTAGTGAAGAATTCCGTAATCTGGTACTATATGGTGATGAGTCCAAGACCGTCACCTTCTCTTTTGATAATAAATATAATGGGCGAAAGGGTGATATTAACAGAACACTGGAAGGAATAATTCCTACTATCAACAGGCTCTATGTGGAAGATGAAAAGGGCGGAATATCTGAAAAATATATGTCAGAGGAAGTCTGCAGCATATGTCATGGTGAGAGACTGGGTCCTGTTGGAAGACTGACAACAGTGCTGGGAGTTCGATACCCGATAGCAGCTAAGATGAGTTTTGCAGAGCTTATCGCATTTGTCAGTCAGCTTAAGTCAAAGCTTGCTCCAGAAAAACTGGAGCTTATTGAGGAACAGACTAATTCAATAATGGAGATATGTGTAACGGCAAAGAAGCTTGGCATTGAGTATCTTGATCTGGCCAGAGAAACCTCACAGATATCAGGTGGGGAAGCACAGCGACTCAAGCTGCTGTCGGCATTTCTTAATCATATGACAGGTATTCTGTATATCTTTGACGAGCCCTCAAAAAAACTCAGCTCAAGGGAATATGGCTATATTACAGACATGATGAAGTCCCTAATAGCAGAAGGTAATACAATACTTATGGTGGAGCACAACATGGATATGATAAGAATTGTAGATTATGTAATTGAGATTGGACCTAATGCTGGTACCAGGGGGGGATATCTGATAGGGGAGGGCTCCTGCAGAGATATTTTATCCCATGGTGGAACCATGATAGCAAAGTATGTAGATACTGCAGACTTTTTTGACAGGAAGCATCAGCGAAACCTAAGTGAATTTGTATCTGTAGAGGAAATATCTGTAAATACACTGAAAAATGTTACGGCTACTTTTCCTAAAAACGCAATGACCTGCATAACAGGCGTGAGTGGTAGTGGCAAATCTTCCCTGCTGTATGGTGGTATTCTGGACAGAATGGAAAGAAGCAGTGATTTTAGCCAGGTGATTCTTGTGGAGTCAAAAATCTCTGGTGGCACCTCCAGGTCTGTGGTTGCTACATACTCTGGAATCATGGATGATTTGAGGGCTATATTTGCTTCTACTGATGTAGCCACCAGGAACAATTATTCAGATAGTGACTTTAGTTTTAACAAGGGGAAGCTTAGGTGTGAACACTGTAAGGGTGATGGACGGGAAAAGATCCCCTTTACTGAGGATTCCTACAGACCATGTCCTGTCTGCCATGGCACACGATACTCCAGGGAAGCCATGAAAATCAAATGGAATAACTATTCGATTGCAGATTTTTTAAATATGTCGATTGATGAAATAATTGAGATTCCCTTAGAACTCACAGAGACAGACAGTAGACTGTTTAATCAGATATTGGACAGGTGCAGGCTCCTTTCCCGGGTGGGATTAGGATATATTACTCTCTCCCAGAGCACATCTACACTGTCAGGAGGTGAGGCCGCCAGACTTAAAATCGCCAGTTGCCTAATGGGTACCCGAATGAATA
>DCIJ01000107.1 GCA_002315945.1 Lachnospiraceae bacterium UBA1729
TCGCTAATTGTATAATTATCCCAGTAGGCCATCTGGGATTTTGAAACGATTTTTTTCATATATTCCTTCGATTCTATTCGTTACATTAACCAATATTGGAGATTATAACAGTAATTTTGGCAGGGTAAAATAGAATAAGAACATAAAGTTTGATATAATATTTGTAATTTTTTTTAAAGGGGATATTTTTTTATGGTTTGTAGAAGATGTGGAAGAAAGCTTTTGGGATATGACAAGAGCTATAAGTCAGGACTGTGTACCACCTGCAGGAAGATCTATGTGGAGGACCTGGGGGAGAAGGATTTCGAGGAGAAGACCTTTGAAGGACAGGATGATGAAGCAGTAGATTCTGATAATGATATTGCTGCAGGGCAGTATGCCTATAGCAGTAGTAAAGGCAGCAGGAAAAGCAGCAGTAATACTGGTGTGTATGTGATAGCTGGTGTGGTAGTCGGAATTCTGGCAATCGCAGGTGGCATTCTTGTTTCGAATTCCAGAAAACAGGAAAAGCTGATGAATGAGGTGGCTGCCAGAAATCAGATGGAAACTGTGCAGAGCAATATATTACCCTCTGGTGCAGCCATGCTTCCTACAGAGGACTCGGTTGATAATTCTCATGTGGATAATGATAAACCCACAGACCAGCAGGACAATTTTGATGTCAACGGGGACGGCCTTAATTCTGAGGTTGAAGTATATGATGAGGAGGCAGTCAAAGAGCAGGAAAATCCATCAGATACTGAGGCTAAGGAAGAGGGCTATAGATATTCACTTGACAGTGAAAATAAGCTGACAGGAGGATCTATTGTATTTCCGGTTCCGTCCTTCTTTTTTGATAATGGGAGAAAGGGAAAAAATGATTATACCTTTATCGCTGTAGATGATGGTGATGGCCAGGTTCTTACTGAAAAGGAATCGGCTGTTGGAATGATTTTTGACTCGGAAAAAATGAGCATAGAAGACAGCGATGCCAAAGGACTGTTAAAGCGAATGACAGGAACCAATGCCAAGGTTACAGACTGGAAAAAAAGAAACGTTGCCGGTTTCCCAGCCATTGAAATCAGTTTTACCGACAATAATGGTCAGAATGACATAATTGGTAAGGGAGTATGTGTGACCGATACTGAAACCGGAATAACCTATATGACCATGGTATTTTACTGTGATAAAATTACCTATGATTATACAAAAGATTTTGATGCTATGATTGACAATGCTTATGAAAGGTGAAAGAGAAAATGAAACATCACATTATTGTAAAATGGAATGACAAGGTAGAGGATAAGGCAGCACTTATCCCTGATATAAAAGAGCTGTTTGATAAGACTCTGACTATTGAAGGAATTCATAAGGTTGAACTGATTCCTAATGTAATTGAGCGTCCAAACAGATACGATCTGATGATTGCCATTACTATGGAAGAGAGTGCCCTTACCACATACGATGACAGTGTATATCACAAGGACTGGAAGGCACAGTACGGAAGTCTTATTGAGACAAAATGCATTTTTGACAGTGAAAATTAACCTGTTACCTGCGAAATATTACCTCTTACTGAATAAATATTTACTTTTATTTCCAATTGGATAAAATGAATCCATCACTTGCAAGTACAACACAGACTCCCGGCAGGGAGCTGGAGAATAACGGATAACCAGGTGGAAACATGAGGATAAAAATTGAAATCGATCCTGGACTGGAAGAAGAGTTTCTAACCATTCACTGTAAGGAACTGACTCCTGACATATTAAAGCTTCAAAATATGATTGAGAAGGAGTCCAAGGCCTCAGGCATGTTTGTCTTCTACAAGGGAGACAGCGAATATTATCTGAATATTGACAGCATTCTGTTTTTTGAAACCCAGGACAACAAAGTTCTGGCCCATACCAGAGATGATATGTTTGAGACAAAATATAAGCTGTATGAGTTGGAGAAGATTCTCCCTCAGGCTTTTGTCAGAATTTCAAAGTCATCCATAGTCAATACAAAAAAGATATATTCAATCAATAGAAATCTGACAGCCTCAAGCCTTATTGAATTTAAGGGAACTCACAAACAGATTTTTGTGTCTAGGGCATACTACAAAATTTTAAAAGAAAAAATGGAAAGAGAGTAAAGAAAATGAAAAAGAGAAATACATTCTATGGCCTGTTTTTTATAGGAGTGGCAATTTTACTGCTGTTAACATCAATGAATATTATTTCATTATGTTTTAGTCTGTGGACTTTGGTGCTGGGCCTGATTTTTGCCTATACACTGCTACACAGCCTTATGGATTTAAATTACACTGGTGCAGTTTTTTCGGTGGCCTTTTTATACATGGTTTTTGACGGCCCCCTTCATCTGCCTGATGTTGGATTCGCAACACTTATGCTGGTTGCTTTATTCTTATCAATTGGGCTGTCATTTATTCTGCCCAACAGATTTAAGAATATGCACTTTCATGATCATGGAAAGAAATTCAAAAATGCTCCCAAGGGTGTAGTTATTGATGAGGCTGATGACAACAGTGTGTTTTTTTCAAACCGTTTTGGAGCCACCAGCAAGTATGTGAACAGTGATGATTTTCAGTATGGATCCTTCATTAATGAATTTGGTGAGATGAAGGTTTTTTTTGACAATGTCAAAGTAAGTGGCTCCATAGCTGAAATAGATATTACTAATTCTTTTGGAGAGATGACTCTGTATGTACCAAAGACCTGGAAGATTGAAGATAACATCCATGTGTTTGTGGGAGCTGTTTCTGAAAAAAATGACAGTAAGTCCATGGATCTGCCAGTGCTTAAGTTAAAAGGAAATGTCTGCTTCGGCGAAGTGGCTATAATATATGTATAGTCTGCTGAATATAGATTTAGGAAAGCTGTAGATACCCCCAGTAAGTTTGTTGATGAACTGGGGGTATTTTGCATTGATATAAAAGTAATGAGCAAATAGAATAAAAACAGGCCTAGCTTTGGACAAAGAAAAGATTGAAAGGCAAGAGGTGAAATGTTGAAAAAAAAGACGGGAATTCTGTATGGGGTGGGTGTAGGCCCCGGGGATCCGGAAAATATTACCATAAAGGCGTTAAAAATTATAAATCAGACAAAATATCTGGCGTTTCCAGGCAATAAGCCTGAGGAAACCTTGTGTGTCAAAATTGCAATACCTGTTATGGACAGCCCCGAAAAAAAGGAATACATTGCCTGCCCGGTCACTATGACTAAGGACAAGGCAGTGCTGGAGGCAGATTATGAGGCCATCAGGGACAAAATAGTGCCTATCCTTGAGAGGGGAGAGGATGTGGCCTTTCTCAATCTGGGGGACCCGACGGTTTATGCCACATATATGTATGTTCACAAAAAGGTTGAGGAGGCGGGCTTTGAAGCCAGAATAATTAATGGAATAACCTCCTTTTGTGCTGCTGCGGCAAGACTTGATATTTCTTTAGGGATGAGGAATGAGATTATTCACATTATCCCTGGTTCATATGATATTGAGACGGTTTTACAATATCCAGGGACCAAGGTCTTGATGAAGTCTGCCAGCAAGATGGACTATGTGAAAAAAACTCTGGTGGAAAAGGGGCTGACTGCCATGATGGTAGAAAACTGTGGCCTGGAAAACGAACGGATTTTTTTAACAGCAAAGGAGATTGATGAGGAGGCTGGCTATATGTCTTTGATTATTGTACGGGATGATAAATGAAATAGGAAAATGGCACAAAAAAGTGTGTGAAATGTGCAAAAATATGGCACATTTGTTGAGAAAATGATATAATCATCGAGATATTCGAAATATTTTACAATATGTAATTAATGTCTGATTAATAGGGATTAATACAATTTGGAGGAAAAAAATGAAGAAGATTAGTACCAAGATGTTATGCTCGATATTACCGGTTATTATATTGGCATTCGTTCTTCTTACAAGTATTGCGGCTATTAATTCTGAGAGAGTGCTTTCAAAAGAGATTGCCAATGGAATGAATTCAACTCTTGAGGCCAGAGCCGGAGAGATAAACAGTGACCTGGAAGCGGTAAAGACTACAGCACGTGTTATTTCGAGAACCGTAGCAGGTACCTATAGAGGTTTTTCTCTGGAAAAATATGAAGATCTTCTAAAAACAATTATTAGTGATAATGATATGGTTTTGGGAAGTGGAATCTGGTTTGCTCCCTATGAGTACAATACAGGCATGGAGTATTGTGGACCATATATTTACAAGGATGGGGGAGATATCGTTGTTACCTATGATTACAGTAATGCAGAGTATGATTACTTTAATCAGGAGTACTATACAATAGCTCAGTCAAATAAGGATGCTGTGATTACCAATCCTTATTACGATGCGACCAGTGGTCTGGTTATGAGTACCTGTACAATGCCTATTTTTGACAAGGAGCGTTTTGCAGGATGTATATCTGTTGATGTGGAGCTTAGCTCATTAACATCACTTATTGACGGGATTACTGTTGGTGAGAATGGCAGGGCTATTCTGATAGATACTGTTGGAACCTTCTTAGCAGGTGTTGATGAGGATAAGGTATCGTCAGGAGTTAATATTGCTACAGATGAACAGTATGGTGCAATTGCAGCTGATATCCTGGCAAATTCAGAGGGTGTAACCTATGGAACCCTGAATGGTGAAAAGTATACCTTCTATTATGAAACAGTATCCGCCAGCGGCTGGAAGATTATTATCCAGATGCCTAATTCCGAACTGAATCAGCCTATAGTAAATATGGTTACCAAGCTTTCAGTAGTCAGTGTAATTGCATTGTTGCTGACTATAGTGATTATTGTAATTCAGATTAATTCTGTAACCAGGGCTATTAAGAAGACAGAGCAGGTGGTAGAGATTGTATCTACAGGTGATCTTACCGTAGAGATAGACGACGCTCTTATTTCGAGAAATGATGAGCTTGGAAGTATGGCAAAAGCTACCAGAGAACTGGTTGAAAGGCTAAGAGAAATTGCTATTCAGATTCAGCAGGCATCCAGGGATGTGCTTCATGCTGGTGATGAACTGTCAAGCGTGGCAGATCAGAGTAGCCAGACTGCAGACGATATTTCGTCAGCAATTGATGATATCAGCAAGGGGGCAGTCAGCCAGGCTGAGGATGTGGAGAATGCTACTGGTGAAGTAAGCCAGATGGGTGACATTATTGAACAGATTACCTTCAACGTTGGTAAGCTCAATGAAACCAGTGCTACCATGCAGGCTGAAGGTGACGAGTCCTCCAGAATCATGAAGGAGCTTGAAGCGGCTACCAACATGACTGTTGAAGGAATTAAGAAGGTTTCTGTTAACATTGAAGCTACAGATGAGTCTGTTCATGCAATTACCGAGGCGGTTAATCTGATTACCGGCATCGCAAGTCAGACCAATCTTTTGAGTCTGAATGCTTCAATCGAAGCTGCAAGAGCAGGAGAGGCAGGACGAGGATTTGCTGTTGTTGCATCTGAGATTCAGCACTTATCAGAAGAGTCCTCTAATTCAGCTGGCAGAATAGCTCAGATAGTAAAACAGCTGTCTGCTGATTCCAGAACTTCACTGGAGGTTATGGAGGAAGTTAAGGTTGAACTTGCGAATACTCAGGCCAAGCTGGCAGAAACTATTGAAAAATTCTCAATGGTTAGCAACGGCATAATTTCTTCAAAGCAGGATACAGGATACATTAATACTCAGGCAACTGACTGCGGCTCCAAGAGAGACAGAATTGTCGACATTATTCAGAATCTGTCTGCTGTTTCTGAGGAGAATGCGGCTTCAACCGAAGAGACAACAGCAGCTATGCAGGAACTCAATGCAACAATTAATATTCTGGCGGGAAGCGCAGAGGAACTGAAAGACCTGGCAGTTAAGCTGGAAGAAAATACACAGTTCTTTAAACTATAAATTTTAAATTGGGTAATATGATGAAAAATTTGATTTCGATTTGTAAATCAGCACTTATAGTGGTAACTCTTGTTACCACTTTTGTGCTTGTGGGAAAGCCTCTAACAGCAAGAGCTGATGAGGGTGGTTTTTATATTGAGAACTTTGATTCTTATGTAACGGTATATCCTGATGCCTCCTGCGATGTGCAGGTAGAAATGGATGTGGTATTTACAGAGGACAGACATGGAATATATGCATATCTGCCTGGCAGCGTGTGCATAGACAGAGTGGATACCGAAGGAAATGTTACAACCGAGTACTATTCCCCCAACTGTTATAACCACTGGGTGGATGAGTACAACTGGAAGGTGGACGGGCAGACCATTATTATTGGTGATGAGGATGTACTGGTGAACGGTCCTATTCACTATTCCTATGGTTATACCTATGAATTTGGTGATGACAGAACTGATGCCTATGACGAACTGTACTATTCATTAATAGGTAATGGCTGGGATTGCCAGATTAACAATGCATATTTTCAGATATACTTTGAAAAGGGGGCAGACCTGTCAGAGATTCAGTTCTATTCTGGACCTGAGGGCACAAGCAGCTCTGACAATGTATACTGGGAGATTGATGAATCAGAGAATATAGTCTATGGACAGGTGTTAAATGGCCTCAATCCAAGAGATGCCCTGACTGTATTCCTGCGTCTGCCTAATGGATATTATGATCAGGTAGTACCTTATGAGAGCAATATTTCCTTATGGGTAGTGATCGGAATAATAATTGCAGCCATTGCAGGCATCAGAATGCTTTTAGTTAATATGAGAAGCGGAACTGTTGTAGAGACCGTAGAATTCTATCCACCGGATGATGTATCCAGTGCTGATGCAGGCTATGTTACAGATATGTTTGCAGATAATGAGGATTTCCTGTCTCTGATAGTATGGTTTGCCTGCAAAAAGTTCATTAAGATTGAAGAGATAAGAAGTCCCTATGGAGATCCTAAGGACAGGCCTACAGTTACAATTAAGCCTGTCAAAGAGCTGCCTGAGAGCGCGCCTTTGTATATGAAAGAAATCTTCAAGGCACTGAAAAAAACTGGGGCAAAGCGCGGCGAGGCTATGTATAATGCGCTGGGAGTAGCAAGGACAAGCTTAGAGGATTCATATAAGGGCAAGAGAGCCCTGACCAGCTCTCTGAAGAAGTTTGCTAACAAAGCCCTTTATCTGATTATTCTTGCCCTGTTGGGACTGGAACAGTTTGAAGTAATGAAAAATGCTTCTGACATGGTAATAATTATTTTCCCTGGATTAACCCTGTACACAGCCTTCTGGATGTATGTGGGCTACAAGCTGGAGCCCCTTAATATGTCTGCCAGATGGGTTAAAATCAGTACAGTTTTAGGACTGGTGATTCCCTACCTGATATTCTTTGCCATAGACTGTGCTATTCTGGGAACAAATATGATATTTGGAGATATTGTGTTCCATGGGCTCTGTCTCCTGTCTATTCTTTTTGTTGCACACACCAGTACAGCGACAGCCTACAGGGCAACACTGATAGGCAAGCTGAAAGGCTTTAAGAACTTTATTTCTACAGCCGAGCTGGATAGAATCAATATGCTATGCAATGACAATCCGGAGTATTTTTATGATATTCTGCCTTATGCATATGTATTTGGACTGACAGACGTATGGATTAAGCAGTTTGAGTCAATTCCAGTGAAGCCATTGTTTGGAGATGCCAGTGACATGGGAACAGTATTATATGCTCATAGTCTGATTAACAGCTGTTCCAGCCTTAAGAGTGATGTTCAGAAAAATATAACCACATACAATGAAGCCAGATCCAAGTCTACTTCAAGCTCAAGCGGTGGTGGCTTTGGAAGCTCAGGCGGCGGCTTCGGCGGCGGCGGTGGCGGTTCCTGGTAATTTTAATATCAGAAGAAAAATAACATTTACCCGTCAGTTTTATATTGACGGGTATTGTTATGCATGATAGTCTTTAGTTATTTCAAAGCTAAATGCTTTAAAACGTTAAAGAGAGAGGGAAAAATAATGTTAAAAGTAGTAATTCTGTTAATCTATTTTGCAGTATTGATTGGGATAGGTCTGTACTGTAGAAAAAATGCAACTGATGTAAACGGGTTTGTATTGGGAGGCAGATCTGTTGGTCCATGGCTTACAGCCTTCGCTTATGGAACCTCCTATTTTTCTGCTGTAGTATTTGTTGGTTATGCCGGTCAGTTTGGATGGAAGTATGGTGTGGCAACAACCTGGGCCGGTATTGGTAATGCTGTTATCGGTTCGCTGCTTGCATGGGTGGTTCTGGGAAGAAGAACCAGAATCATGACTCAGCACCTTGATTCTGCAACCATGCCGCAGTTTTTTGGACGTAGATTTGATTCTGTAGGACTTAAGATTTTTGCGTCGGTGATTATCTTCATTTTCCTGATTCCATATACAGCATCTTTGTATAATGGCTTGTCCAGACTGTTTGGTATGGCATTTGATATTGACTACTCTGTATGTATTCTTATTATGGCAGTACTGACAGCTATATATGTAATAGCTGGTGGCTACATGGCAACAGCAATCAACGATTTTATTCAGGGTATCATTATGCTGGTAGGTATTGTTACTGTAATATTTGCCGTTCTTCAGAGCAAGGGAGGATTTATGACAGCCCTGGATGGTCTGGCAAGAGTTACAGATGATACAGTATCAACAACACCTGGAATATTTGCCAGCTTTTTTGGCCCAGATCCACTTAATCTTACCTTTGTAGTAATTCTTACATCCTTAGGTACCTGGGGACTGCCTCAGATGGTTCAGAAATTTTATGCTATCAAGGACGAGGGTTCAATTAAGAAGGGTACAATTATCTCAACATTTTTTGCTTTGGTTGTAGCAGGTGGATGTTACTTCCTGGGCGGCTTTGGACGACTTTTCTCAGATGAGATAGATATAGCAGCCAATGGTTATGATTCAGTAATCCCAACCATGCTTTCACACCTGAGTCCCGGACTTATTGCAATGGTAGTTGTACTGGTTCTGTCGGCAAGTATGTCCACACTGTCATCGCTTGTAATTGCATCCAGCTCAACACTTACAATTGATTTCCTGAAGGATCACTTTATTAAAAATATGGATGACAAAAAGCAGGTTTCCCTCATGAGATTCCTCATTGTAGTATTTGTTGCTATTTCAGCTGCAATTGCACTGGTTCAGTACAAGAGTAATGTAACCTTTATTGCTCAGCTCATGGGAGTTAGCTGGGGAGCACTTGCAGGTGCATTCCTTGCTCCATTTATGTATGCCCTGTATTGGAAGAAGACTACCAAGGCTTCATGCTATGTAAGCTTCATCTTCGGATCAGTACTTATGGTATACAATATGCTCTTCAGGGCTACACTTCCCAAGATTATCCAGTCACCAATCAACTGCGGCGTTGTTGCAATGCTTGCAGGACTGGTAATTGTTCCTGTTGTCAGCAGCTTTACAGCGAAACCTGACAGCAAGCTGGTTGAGGATTCTTTTGCCTGCTATGACAAGAAAAATGAGGTTTCACAAAAGGTATCCCTCATTGACTAGTGTTCCAATTTCTCTTCATTTTTGTTATACTGATTGACGTGTCTATGACAATTGGTAATAAAGTGAAAAGTGTAAAATGAAGCGAACTAATATTGTAATGATTTCAAAAAAGATATGTCTTCTGTCAGTTCTGGCCATGTCCTGTATGCTTACAGGATGTATTGAGAGAGAGGATAAGTCCAAGACCCATGAGGGAATGGCTTATATAGAGGCTATGGATTATGATTCGGCTCTTAACTCTTTTGATGAAGCTCAGGAGCTGAAGGAGGATATGGAATTAATAAACAGAGGCAGGGGAATTGCCTATATTGGCAAGATGGATTATGCATCAGCCTGTGAGGCCTTTGAAAATTCCCTGGCGTACTGCTATGGAAATGTTGGAAATCTGGAGGTTGACACCAACTATTATCTGGCTACAGCCTATTATAAAAATGGACAGCTGAAGGAAGCTATAGATGTCTACTCAGCCATACTGGATTATAAGGGCAAGGAGAAGGATGCCTACTATCTGAGAGGTACTGTCGAACTGGAGAATGGCAATTATGAAATGGCAGTAGTCGACTTTGACAAGGCTATTTCTCTGAATCCTGGTGATTACGGCAGACTGATAGATGTGTATATCAGCCTGGATTCCAATGGTTACAAGGAGGCTGGTCAGCAGTATCTGTCCAAGGCCATGAACGAAGGCCAGGACAAGATGAGCGACTATGATTTGGGCCGGTTAAACTATTATCTGGGAGACTATAATGCAGCCCGAAACTATCTGGAAAAAGCCAAGGACAAGGGTGGAAGTGATGTAGTCCTGTTTTTAGGCCGTACCTACGAAGCACTGGGAGACTATAATTACGCGGCCAGTGTATATGAGAGTTATCTTGCTGCCCATGAACCCAGACAGGAGCTGTACAACCAGCTGGCATTGTGCAAGATGAAAACCTCAGATTATGAGGCGGCTCTTACAGCGGTTCAGAGCGGACTGGCACTGGAAGGTAATTCTGCCCTTCAGCCACTCAAAGCCAACGAGATAATATGTTACGAATATCTGGGAGATTTTGATAAGGCAAAAAATCTGATTTCGGATTACATAAAATTATATCCGGATGATGCCAAGGCCCGCCGAGAGGTTGAATTCCTTAGCACCAGATAAAAAACACTAGATATTGTGTTTACATAAACAAGATTGTATAATTTATTGACGTTCATTAGCGTTCGAGGTATCATATATCTTGGGCGTAGATGGACGTCATTTTTATTATTTACCATAAGGGTAGATGGTATAACAGCAACTTTTTATTGGGGAGAAGATATGCTTACTGTAATTAAGAGAGATGGAAAAGAGATGGAGTTTACCCTCACCAGGATAAACGACGCAATTATGAAGGCCTTTGAAGCCACAGAAGTATCCTACAACAATGATGTTGTGGATCTGTTAGCCTTACGTGTAACAGCTGATTTTCAGTCCAAGGTCAAGGAAAACAAAATCCATGTAGAGGATGTTCAGGATTCTGTTGAAAAGGTGCTGGAGCAGTCAGGATTTTCTGAGGCTGCCAAGGCTTATATTCTGTATAGAAAACAAAGAGAGAAGCTTCGTTCCATGAAGTCCACCATCCTGGATTATAAGGATGTGGTTAACAGCTATGTTAAGGTGGAGGACTGGAGAGTTAAGGAAAACAGTACTGTTACTTATTCTGTCGGAGGACTTATC
The DNA here is from genome assembly GCA_002315945.1 of Lachnospiraceae bacterium UBA1729. Classification (GTDB taxonomy): domain Bacteria; phylum Bacillota; class Clostridia; order Lachnospirales; family Lachnospiraceae; genus UBA1729. Next base: position 11,168 of record DCIJ01000107.1, read on the forward strand.
CTCTCAAACTCAGGAGCGGTTACAGCCAACTACTGGCTTTCAGAAATATATGATGAAGAAATAGCAGCAGCCCATAGAGAGGGCGATATTCATATTCATGATCTGTCCATGCTGACAGGCTACTGTGCCGGATGGTCATTAAAGCAGCTGATTAAGGAGGGCCTTGGTGGAATTACAGGCAAGATTTCATCTGCACCTGCCAAGCATCTCTCAGTACTGTGTAACCAGATGGTTAACTTCTTAGGTATAATGCAGAATGAATGGGCAGGCGCTCAGGCTTTCTCATCCTTTGATACATATCTGGCTCCCTTTGTTAAGGTTGATAACTTAAGCTATAGCGAAGTTAAGAAGTGCATTGAAGCATTCATATATGGAGTGAACACCCCCAGCCGTTGGGGAACCCAGGCTCCATTTTCAAATATTACATTAGACTGGACTGTTCCAAGAGATTTGGAAAATCTTCCATGCATCGTTGGTGGACAGGAGATGGAATTTACCTATGGTCAGTGCAAGGCTGAGATGGATATGGTAAACAAAGCCTTTATTGAGACCATGATCGAAGGCGATGCTCATGGCAGAGGCTTCCAGTATCCCATTCCTACCTATTCCATCACAAAGGATTTTGACTGGTCTGATACAGAAAATAACAGACTTCTCTTTGAGATGACAGCTAAATATGGTACTCCATATTTTTCAAACTATATTAATTCAGACATGGAGCCTTCAGATGTACGTTCAATGTGCTGCAGACTCAGACTGGATTTAAGAGAACTGCGTAAGAAGACCGGTGGATTTTTCGGTGCAGGTGAAAGTACAGGAAGTGTTGGTGTTGTAACCATTAATCTTCCACGTATTGCATATACTGCCACCACCAAGGGTGATTTCTTCAGACGTCTTGACAAGATGATGGACATTGCAGCAAGAAGCCTTAAAATCAAGAGAGGCGTTATCACCAAGCTGCTGGATGAGGGACTGTATCCATATACCAAGAGATACCTTGGAACCTTCAACAACCATTTTTCTACCATTGGACTCATTGGTATGAATGAGGTTGGCCTTAATGCCAACTGGCTGCGTGCTGATATGACAGATAAGAGAACTCAGGAATTTGCCAAGGAAGTTCTTAATCATATGAGAAACCGCCTGTCAGATTACCAGGAGCTGTATGGAGACTTATATAATCTGGAGGCAACCCCTGCAGAAAGCACTACCTACAGACTAGCTAAGCATGATAAGAAGAAATATCCTTCAATCAAGACAGCAGGCAATCCGGGAGATACACCCTACTATACCAATTCATCACATCTGCCTGTAGGATATACCTCAGACATATTTGATGCACTGGATATTCAGGATGAGCTTCAGACACTGTATACATCAGGAACTGTATTCCACGCATTCCTGGGAGAAAAGCTTCCTGACTGGAAGGCAGCAGCATCTCTGGTTAGAACCATTGCTCAGAATTACAAGCTGCCCTACTACACCATGTCACCTACCTATTCTATCTGCAAGGATCATGGATATTTGGCAGGAGAGCAGAAGGAATGTCCTCACTGCGGCAAGGTTACAGAAGTATACAGCAGAATTACCGGATATTATCGTCCGGTTCAGAACTGGAATGATGGAAAGCTTCAGGAATACAGCAACAGAACTGAGTATGTAATAGAAAACAGTATGCTTAAAAAACCTGAGACTGTGATGGTTAAGATGTCATCGGATTCTAGGGATGTTCAGGTTAGCACACCAGACAGTGTTACATATCTGTTTACCACCAAGACATGTCCTAACTGCCGTCTTGCCAAGAAATATCTGGAGGGAGTAAATTACCTTCTCATTGATGCAGAGGAGAATGTTGAGCTTGCCAGAAGGTATGGAGTAATGCAGGCACCTACCCTTGTGGTGACAAGTGGCAACAGCTCAAAGAAATATACCAATGCATCTCAGATAAGGGAATATGCAGACGCAATTGTAGAGAAAACACAACTGGTATAACTAATTTACATAAAAATACTTTTAATTAACATAATCTGATATTGACGGGTTACATAATTTTTGTTATTGTGGAGACAGAAAAGTCTGACTACATTATTTGGTAGTTTGGGTAAATATTATGGAGGTTTTTACAATGAAAAAATTATTAACACTTGGTGCAGTTATGTTAATGACAATGGGAATGTCTATGACTGCTCTGGCAGCTTATAAGCTTCCTACACTGATTCCTGCAGAGGGAATTAAAGAGGTTTGCTCAGAAGGCGAATCAACAGATACCTTCAAGGTAAAGTTAGAGGATGTTGATTACGGCGGATTTATAGCTTATGCTGAGCCTGTTGACAGCAGAGTGTGCAAGGCAGAGGTTGAAGACGTTGATGACAAGTATATCAAGGTAAGAATCAGATCCAAGGGAACTGGTACTACCGCTGTCAAGGTATGGATTGATGGTTATGAGAGACGTGCATGCTTTGTAACTGTTAAGAGCACAGCTAAGATGTCTGATACAGTTGAAGGCGTAGAGTTCAAACACTATGGAACCATGACTGGTATCAATGGTGAGGCAGCTTACATTGACAAGATTAAGTATTCTGAAGGCAAGTACTGGATTTACTTTGATCAGGTTGATATGGGCAGCAATACTACAGATGTAGTTAAGTACAGCCTGGGTTGCTATAATGCATCAGATGATCCTATTGAAGCTGTTCCTCTTGAATGCGCAGGAGTATCAGAGCGTGGTACTGGCTACAAGATTTCCTTCAGACTGCCTGAGGGCACCAAGAAGGTTAAGATTGTCTGCAATGATGTATAAGATACAAAAACAATTCTATATATGATATAATGTCGGGGATAGTGTGCAGCTATCCCCGTTTTTTCTGTGCAGGCCTCCTATGCGGGAATATGCCTGCCTGGATAATATTGGCAAATGAAAATATATTAATTTGAGGAGAGAGTTATCATGATAAATACTTTAGTTGAGAAGATTAAAAAGACAAAAGCACCAATAGTAGTAGGCCTTGATCCAACCATGAAGCTTACTCCTAAATTTTTGCAGGAAAAGGCCTTCAAAGAGTATGGTGAGACTCTTGAGGGAGCTGCTCAGGCAATATATGAATACAATGTGGGACTTATAGATGCCATCTACGATCTGGTACCGGCAGTTAAGCCTCAGATAGCTATGTACGAGCAGTTTGGAATTCCCGGACTTATTGCTTTTGACAAGACCTGCAGATATGCCAAGGAAAAGGGGCTTGTAGTAATCGGTGATATTAAGAGAGGCGATATAGGATCAACCTCTGAAAGCTATGCTGTTGGTCACCTGGGTCATGTTCAGGTGGGCAGCAATTCATATGCTGGATTCTGTGAGGATTTTGCAACTGTTAACCCATACCTGGGATCAGATGGTGTTAATCCTTTTATAAAGATCTGTAAGGAAGAGAAAAAAGGAATCTTTGTGTTGGTTAAGACAAGCAATCCTTCCAGTGGAGAGTTCCAGGACAGACTAATAGATGGAAGACCTCTGTATGAGCTGGTTGGAGAAAAGGTACGCGAATGGGGTGAGACCTGCATGGGTGATGAATACAGCTATGTAGGTGCTGTTGTTGGCGCAACCTATCCTGAGATGGGCAAGGTACTCCGTGAGATAATGCCCAAGAGCTTTATTCTGGTACCAGGCTATGGAGCACAGGGCGGTCAGGGCAAGGATTTGGTTAATTTCTTTAACAAGGATGGCCTGGGAGCTATTGTTAATTCCTCCAGGGGAATCATTGCTGCATATCAGAAGGAAGAATATGCAAAATATGGTGAGATGGGATATGCTGATGCAGCAAGAGCAGCAGTAATAGATATGCAAAAAGACATTGCTCAGGCTGTGAATCTGTAATTCTTATCATAATATCACGCTTACGGCGTGTGATATTATAATCGTTTGGAGGTTTATATGAATAGTATTGTAGCAGTTGATAAGAACTGGGCTATTGGAAAAAATAACAAACTGTTAGTCAGCATTCCGGCAGACATGAAGTTTTTTAGAAATGAAACTGCTGGCAAGGTGGTTGTCATGGGCCGAAAGACCATGGAGAGCTTTCCCCAGGGACAGCCTCTTCCAAATCGTGTCAACATTGTATTAACCAGGGATAATACCTACACTAAGAAGGGGGCAGTTATTGTCCACAGTCTGGATGAGCTTTTTGAAGAATTAAAAAAATATGATGATGATCAGGTCTACTGTATAGGTGGCGACAGCGTATATAAACAGCTGCTTCCCTATTGCAGTACCTGTCATGTAACCAAGATTGATAATGCCTTTGAGGCTGACACCTATTTCCCTAATCTGGATGAAATGGATGAGTGGCAGATTACCGGGGAAAGTGATGAGCAGACCTATTTTGATCTGGCATATCAGTTTTTACGTTACGAAAGAAAATAATGACCAAAGGGTCTAATAGAAAGAAGAAAAAATGTCTGAAAGAATAGGTGAAACAATTTCAGATTTAGAGCTGATGTATCTTAAGACGCTGGCAAATCAGTATCCTACCATTGCAGCAGCTTCAACTGAAATTATTAATTTACAGTCAATACTGAATCTTCCCAAGGGAACAGAGCACTTTATTACCGACCTCCACGGGGAGTATGAACAGTTTAGCCATGTGCTGAAGAATGGTTCCGGTTCAGTAAGAAGAAAAATAGATGATGAGTTTGGTAATACCTTAAGTCTCAAGGATAAAAAGGCTTTGGCCACCCTGATATATTATCCCAGGGAAAAGCTGGATGAGATGCTTAAGGGCGAAGAAAATCAGGATGTGATTAATGACTTTTACAAGATTACTCTTCACAGACTGGTTCAGATTACCAAGCGTGTGGCTTCAAAATATACCAGGTCCAAGGTTAGAAAGGCGCTTCCTAAGGATTTTGCATACGTAATTGAAGAGCTTATTACCGAGAAGGCTGAGGTTGCCAACAAGGAAGCTTATTATAATGAAATTATTAATACAATAATAAGAATCGGATCGGCTCCGGATTTTATTGTGGCTCTGGGCAATCTGGTTCAGAGACTGGTTATTGATCACCTGCATATTGTGGGTGATATATATGACAGAGGACCTGGTCCTCACTGGATTATGGATACACTCATGGACTATCATTCTGTTGATGTTCAGTGGGGTAATCATGATGTGGTATGGATGGCGGCTGCCAGCGGACATGGGGCAAGTATTGCCACTGTTATCAGAATTGCAGCCAGATATGGAGCCCTTAGTATCCTGGAGGATGGTTATGGAATTAATCTGATTCCCCTGGTGACCTTTGCCATGGATACCTACAAGGATTCTGACTGCCATGTATTTTCTGTCAAGGGTGGTGCTGATTATGATGCATCAGACAGAGACATGGATATGAGAATGCAGAAGGCCATTGCCATTATCCAGTTCAAGCTGGAGGGTCAGACCATCATGCGCCATCCAGAGTTCAATATGAATGACAGAATGCTGTTAGATAAGATGGACCTGTCCAAAGGGACTGTGACCATTGATGGCAGGGAATATAATATGTTAGACACAGACTTTCCCACCATTAATCCAGAGCATCCCTTTGAATTAAGCCTGGAAGAAGAGCAGGTAATGGAAAAGCTTATCCATGGTTTTACCCACTGTGAGAAGCTTCAGAAGCATATACGATTCCTGTTTTCCAAGGGTGGATTATATAAGGTGTACAATGGAAATCTTCTGTATCATGGTTGTGTGCCCATGGATGAAAATGGAGAGTTTCTAAAGGTGCAGATATACGGCAAGGAATACAGTGGCAAGGCGCTGTACGACAGACTGGAGCACTATGCCAGAAAAGGTTTTTATCACTCAGATCCCATTCAGAGGCTGAGAGGTCAGGATATTATGTGGTACATCTGGGCCGGACCCAACTCCCCTGTGTTTGGTAAGAGCAAGATGGCTACCTTTGAAAGGTATTTCTTAGCTGAGAAGGAAACCCATACCGAAAGTAAGAATCCCTATTATTCCATGATGGAAAACGAGGAAATTCTTAACAGAATCATCACTGAGTTTGGTCTGGATCCTGAAAGTGCCCATATTGTAAACGGTCATGTGCCGGTTAAGGTTGCCAAGGGCGAGACTCCCGTTAAGTGCGGTGGAAAATTACTGGTAATAGATGGTGGCTTTTCCAAGGCATACCAGTCCCAGACAGGAATCGCCGGTTACACACTGGTTTCAAATTCTCATGGTATGAAACTGGTGGCCCATGAGACCTTTGAGTCAAAAGAGGCAGCCATTAAAAAGGAATCTGATATTTTCTCTGACAGCATAGATATTGAAACCGTAATCAACAGGGTATGTGTTGGAGATACAGATATTGGTAGAGAATTAAAGGAAAGCATCAGACATCTGGCTATGCTTCTTGAAGCATACAGAGATGGAACACTGGTGGAAAAGGTTAGATAGTGTCAAAACAGAGCATATATCAGAACCGTCTGGATACAATTATTATGGAGCAGGAGGGCAGACGACCTAAGCTGTTGCTGCACGTATGCTGTGCCCCCTGCAGCTCATACTGTCTTGAATATTTGAGACAGTATTTTGATATTACGGTGTTTTTTTATAATCCTAATATTACAGAAGAGCCGGAATATATATTAAGAAGAGATGAAGAAATCAGACTAATCGGCGAGTTCAATGCCGATGGTAATGATTTTACCCCCATAAATTATATTATTGGGAATTATGATAAGGACTACTTTTTTAATCAGGTAAAGGGCCTGGAAATGTGTCCCGAGGGTGGGGACAGGTGCAGAGTCTGCTTTAAGATGAGACTGGATGAGAGTGCCAGAGTGGCAGCAGAGGGTAAGTACGATTATTTTACTACTACTCTTACAATCAGTCCCCTAAAAAACGCTGCTGTCTTAAATGAAGTTGGTGAACAGTGTGCCAAAAATCATGGTACTCAGTTTCTTCCTTCTGATTTTAAGAAAAGAAATGGCTACAAAAGATCCATTGAGCTTTCGAACGAGCATAATCTGTACAGGCAGGATTACTGTGGATGTGTATTTTCAAAAAGAGACAAAATGGTTGAGATGTGCAAACAAGGGGTGAAAAGATGAGTTACGCAGATGAAGTATTTAAAAGTATGTGCAGGGATATTCTGGAAAATGGTACAGATACCCAGGGCGAGAAGGTAAGACCTCATTGGGAGGATGGAAGCAGTGCCTATACCATTAAAAAGTTTGGTGTGGTGAACAGATATGATCTGTCAAAGGAATTTCCGATTCTGACACTGAGAAGAACTGCCCTTAAATCCGCCACAGAGGAGATGCTGTGGATATGGCAGCAGAAGTCAAACAATGTGAATGATCTTCACAGCCATATCTGGGATTCCTGGGCAGATGAAACTGGATCCATTGGAAAAGCTTATGGATATCAGATGAGTGTTAAGCACCAGTACAAGGAAGGCATGATGGATCAGGTGGACCGAGTAATCTGGGATCTGAAGCATAATCCATACAGCCGCAGAATTATGACTAATATCTATGTGCACCAGGATCTGAGTGAAATGAACCTCTATCCCTGTGCCTACAGCTGTACCTTTAATGTTACAAAAAAGCCGGACAGCGATAAGCTGACTCTTAACATGATACTGAATCAGAGATCACAGGACGTGTTGGCTGCAAACAACTGGAATGTGGTTCAGTATGCAGTTTTGATGCATATGATGGCAAGAGAATGTGACATGGAGGTAGGTGAGCTTATGCATGTTATTGCTGATGCTCACATTTATGACAGACACGTAGATGCAATTAAGGAACTTTTATCCAGAGAGTCCCTTCCGGCACCTCAGTTTGTACTGAACCCTGATAAAAAGCATTTCTATGATTTTACAAGAGATGATGTGCAGCTGATTGGCTATGAACATCATCCACAGATTGAAAATATTCCGGTTGCGATTTAAGAGGTTATTATGGAATTTCGTCCATGTATAGATATTCATAATGGTAAGGTTAAGCAGATAGTTGGGTCCAGCCTCAAGGATGAAGGGGATAGTGCCAGAGACAATTTTGTTGCCACCAGGGATGCAGATTATTACAGCCAGCTCTACAGAGAAAAAAATCTCCGGGGAGGCCATGTTATTTTACTTAATTCGGTGGACAGCCAGTATTATGAAGCTACGAAAGAACAGGCCTTCAAAGCTCTGGGGGCATATCCTGGAGGGCTTCAGGTGGGAGGCGGCATCACAGCTGACAATGCATCCGAGTATATTGAAGCCGGAGCCAGTCATGTGATTGTGACTTCCTTTGTATTCAGAAATGGTATTATTGACTATGAACGGCTTAAGGACCTGGTCCAGGCAGTGGGAAAGGATCGTATAGTACTGGATCTTTCCTGCAGAAAAAAGGGCGACGACTATTATATTGTGACCGACCGCTGGCAGAAATGGACTGATGAAAAGCTGGATGAAAAGCTTTTAAATAGCCTGGCGGCGTATTGTGATGAATACCTGGTTCATGCTGTAGACGTGGAAGGCAAGGGCCAGGGAATAGATGAGCAGGTGCTTTCTCTGTTGGCCAGGTTTTCTCCTATTCCTGTGACCTATGCAGGAGGAGTACACAGTATTGAAGATGTTTTGAAGATAAAAAAAGCCGGAAATGGCCTGGTAAATGTGACTGTAGGTTCGGCCCTGGACATATTTGGCGGAGACATTTCCATTGATGAGATAGTATGTGCTCTGTAGGTTTTTTCTTTACTTTTTAAAACCTATGTGGTATTTTTAGTGGTGTGGGCAAGACACACAGTAAACATTTTTGGAGGTTGTTTGAAATGAACAAAGGTACTGTAAAGTGGTTTAACAACCAGAAGGGTTACGGATTCATCTCTGACGAAGCTGGTAATGACGTATTCGTTCATTACTCAGGAATCAAGAGTGAAGGCTTCAAGTCACTTGAAGAAGGCGCAGCTGTTGAGTACGAAGTAATCAACGGAGAAAAAGGACCTCAGGCTGTCAACGTAACTAAGTTATAAGATTTCTTTTGCGGAGCTTATAACAACGCGATAATCAGTTAACTAAAAGCTTCATTTAGATTGCGAAATGTTAAACCATTTGCCTTTTATATAAAGAATTTTTTGTAACGGATTATTTTAAGGACCAGATGAATAATCTGGTTCTTTTTTTAATTAATAAGGAGGTAAAACATATGAAAATTAAAATAGTTAGTATTCTCTTGGCTATATCTCTGGCTGCCTCTCTGGTTGGCTGCGGAAGCGTAGTTGAAAAGAAGGATGCCCAGGCTGTTTCAGAGGAGACTCCTGAAGATACAGAAGAAGCCGAAGAAGAAGAGGCAGAGGAAGTAAAGGAAGATAAGGAAGAACCTGAAGAGGCAGAAAAGGAAGAAGAGACCAAGGAAGCTTCAGATGAGGAAGAGGCTGAAGAAGAGGAGGAAGTTCCTCAGGCCGAAGAGTCAATAGATGTATCCGAGACAGAGTATGCCAAGGAAAGTGAGATCTCAGGATGGGTACTGGATGCGCAGCCTGCTCATGAGGTTGATAATCATACTAATGTAGCAATTTCTAATGTTCAGAAGCAGCCTATTGGCAAGCTTCCTGATGATGCCATGGGTGCTGTATATCTCTCACCTACTACAGGAAGCGGAAGAGATATGCTCTTTGGAACCAGAGAACTGACCCTGTACTTCCAGAGAACAGGAGTAAAACCTGGTGAGGGTACCCTCTCAGTATTCAGAAGCTCTGACGATGCAGCTATCTGCAGTGTTAATATTGCAAAATCTGCCAGAAGCTATACCAAGGACGATGGAGTATTTTCACGTCTGGGCTGGGAGAATGGAACCAGAGTTGTTGTTTCCCTTCCATTCCCTCTTGATCATAATGAGACATTTTACGTAACTGCTGACAAGGGCTGCTTTGTGGCTGATGATATCGAATCCAAGGCAATTAAAAAAGGCATCTGGGAATTTGATGTAGCTGAATATGGTGTAATTCCAGAGCTGCCCAGTGGATCTGACGTGTATGTTGGAGGCTCCATGGAGGTGATGGTCTATGTCCATGGTCGTGCTGACAAGGCTATGATTACAACCCTGGATGAGAATAGGGTGAGACTCAGCAGTACTGATACAGAAAAGGACAGAAAGATTGACGCCAAGTTCTATCAGCTGGGAGAAGACAGCTTTGTTGTAACCTTCTTTGATAGGGATGACAATGTACTGGGCCAGACAACTCTTACTTATTCTGCAAGCATGCCTCCAGAGGATCTCAAAGAGGATAAGCCTGCAAAACAGAGCAATAGCAGCAGTAATACAGTAGAATTATAAAAAGTGGCTGTTGTTGTGAGATATCTTTTGAAAAAATCTTGCAAACAATGGTTTTTAGTGATATAGTGTAAAGGCTGTTTGGATAGATACAAGCAGAAGTAGTAATCACGCGCTTACAACGCATGAGAATTATAAGTCATTGTGAGGTGAAAAAAATGAGAGACGGAATACATCCTGAATATCATCAGGCAACAGTTACCTGCAACTGCGGTAATACATTTGTAGTTGGTTCTACAAAGCCTGAAATCCACGTGGAAGTTTGCTCCAAGTGCCATTCATTCTACACAGGTCAGCAGAAGAGTGCTCGTACTGCAGGTAGAATTGATAAGTTCAATAAGAAATACGGCGTAGAAAGCAAGTAGTTTAATTAAAAGGTCGCTGTAGAAATAACTTTCGGGTTATCTGATTTTGATGCCCAAAAAGTATTTCTACGGCGACCTTTTTTCGTACATACCAGAAAGCGATATTTTTACAGATGAAAAAAAGTAAGAAGAACAAAGCAAAACAGTGCTATTCAAATATTGGCGGACAGGCAGTGCTTGAAGGTATTATGATGAGAAATATGGAGAAGTACGCTGTTGCTGTCAGAAAACAGAATGGTGAAATTGCTGTTGAGACAGGCGTGTATGATGGTTTTCTCAAGAATTCTCCTATTAAGAAGCTTCCTTTTGTAAGAGGTGTGTTTGGATTTGCAGAATCTCTTAACTTAGGAATGAAAGCTCTGAATATCTCTTCAGAATACTATGTTGAAGAAGAACCAAAGGAACTGTCTCCCAAGGAAAAGCTCAAGGAAAAGAAAAGAGCAGAGAAGAGAGCGCAAAAGCAGATGCATGGTTCTAAATCCAAGGGGGATGAGCTCATTGCTGCCATTACCATGATAGTTTCAATAGCTCTGGCAGTTGGACTGTTTATGATTCTTCCATATCTCATATCTGAGTATTTTGGCAAATATATCAGAAATGCTTCACTGGTTGCTTTGATTGAAGGAGCAGTCAGAATAGTAATTTTTATTACATATATTGCAACCATTTCCCTGATGAAGGACATCAGGAGGCTGTATCAGTATCATGGGGCAGAACATAAATGTATTAACTGTATTGAAAATGGACGCCCCCTAACAGTGGACAACGTATTAGCTTCATCAAGACAGCATAAGAGATGCGGAACCAGCTTCCTTCTGTACGTGGTGGCAGTCAGTGTTGTAATCTTTTTCTTTATCAGGGTAGACAATCTTGCGCTGAGACTTGTGCTAAGGATTGCCCTGATTCCTGTAATTGCAGGAATATCCTATGAAATTATCAGATTAGCTGGAAGAAGCAACTTTTTCCTGATTCAGTGGCTTAGCGCACCCGGGTTATTGCTTCAGAAACTGACTACAAAAGAGCCGGATGAGGATATGGTAGAGGTTGCCATTGCTTCTGTTGAGGCTGTATATGACTGGAAGGCTTTCCTGAATGAGAATTTCCCAGGTAGTCTTGAGGGCTATGAGGAAGCGGTATCAGATAAGGCGGCATCAGACAGGGCCGTTTCAGATACTAAAGATATGGATTCTCAAAATGCAGAAGATGAAAAGGCTGAAGATACTCTTGATTTTGATGGAACCTACAGAAGTCTGTTTGTGGCATCCTGCAAAAAGCTTAGGGATGTAGGAATCGCTGAAGCTGAAAATGATGCAAGATTACTTCTTGAGGCAGCCTGTCAGACTGACAGAAATACCTTACTGGCAACTCCGGACAGACCAGTATTAAATGATGAGCTGGAAGTATTCCTAGGATATCTGGGTGAACGAATGAATAGACGCCCTGTTCAGTATATACTTGGAACGGCTCCATTCATGGGACTGGAATTTAGTGTGGATGAAAGAGTGCTGGTTCCCAGATTTGATACTGAGGTGGTGGTAGAAGAAGCCATGAAGCATGTACATGACGGAATGCTTCTTTTGGATATGTGCACAGGTAGTGGATGTATGCTGTTAAGCCTTTTGAATTTCTCCAACGACACTCATGGTATCGGTGTTGATCTGTCAGCGGATGCTTTGGAAGTGGCACAGGGCAATGCAAACAGGCTGGGGCTGAACGAGAGAAGCCACTTTATCCAGGGAGATATGTGGAGTGCCTTTGACAGCTTAAAAGAAAATGACAGTGTAGCTGATCTGAAATTTGATGTTTTCGTTTCAAATCCACCATATATTGCAACCAGTGTAATTGATACTCTGGCTCCTGAAGTCAAGGATTATGAGCCAATGATGGCGCTGGATGGAGACCAGGATGGACTTAAGTTCTACAGATTGCTTCTGGAGGGGGCACCTGAATATCTCAAGTCCGGGGCAAGTGTAATATTTGAGATCGGATATGATCAGGGTGAGGCTGTAGCCTCTCTGATGGAGAGATACGGATACCGTGAAATCAGAATAGTAAAGGATCTGGCAGGGTTGGACAGAGTCGCATACTGCGAATACATTGCCTAGGTCATTTTAAATAGTAATATGCTGACGATAAAAGCGGTTTAAAAATTAGCAATATAGAAAAAGTTGTGAAAAACAGGTTATATAGAGGGACCAATAATGTTTGACAGATTAGAAGATTTGATAATTAGATATGAAGAACTAATGAATGATCTGGCTAGTCCGGATACTGCCAATGATCAGAATAAATTCAGAGCTCTTATGAAGGAACAGGCTAACCTTGCGCCCATCGTAACAGCATACAAGGAATACAAGCAGAAGAAGCAGGATGTGGCCGATTCCCTTGAGATGCTGGAAGAGGAAAAGGACGATGACATGCGCGAAATGCTTAAGGAGGAAATGTCTGAAAGCAAAAAGCGCATAGAGGAATTGGAAAACGAACTGAAGATTCTCCTGCTTCCCAAGGATCCTAACGATGACAAAAACGTTGTGGTTGAAATTCGTGCAGGTGCAGGTGGAGATGAGGCGGCTCTCTTTGCTGCAGAAATATACAGAATGTATGTACATTATGCGGAGACCAAGCACTGGAGATGCGAGTTGGTGGAAGCTGATGAAATCGGCATTGGTGGAATGAAGAGCTGTACATTTATGTTAACCGGAGACGGAGCTTATTCAGTAATGAAGTATGAATCCGGTGTTCACCGTGTTCAGCGAGTTCCTGAGACAGAATCAGGTGGAAGAATTCATACCTCAACAATTTCTGTAGCAGTTATGCCTGAAGCAGAAGAGGTTGATGTTGAAATAAATGAAAATGATATTCGTATCGATGTGTGCCGTTCATCAGGAGCAGGTGGTCAGTGTGTAAATACCACCGACTCAGCAGTTCGTCTTACACATATGCCTACCGGTATTGTGATTTACTCTCAGACTGAAAAGTCACAGATTCAGAACCGTGCCAAGGCTTTTGCACTGCTTCGTGCCAAATTATATGATCTGGAATGCCAGAAAGCTCATGACGCAGAGGCTGAACTTAGAAAGAGCCAGATTGGTACTGGTGACAGATCTGAGAAGATCAGAACCTACAATTTCCCACAGGGTCGTGTTACTGACCACAGAATTAATCTGACCCTGTACAAGTTAGATAAGATTATGAATGGAGATGTTCAGGAAATTATTGATGCCTGTATCGCTGCCGATCAGGCCGCTAAGCTGGTAAAGATGAATGAAAACGCATAATAAATACCGATATTTGCTACTGATTCCCATTTTTTTGCTGACACTACTGGTGTGCTCACTGGGCTGGTTTATTAGGGACTGGCATGTAAGCATCATTACAGCAATCTATCAGCTAAAAACCCCACTGGAGGGAACAAATCCAGGACTAATATTAGAATTTTGTGCCAAATGCCTTCCTATTCCTATAATAGCAACCATAGGATTTGGATTGTATTTGGGTCGTGCTAAAAGACTGTGCCCTGTTGCAGTCTTTTTTGCATGTATAATTATTTTGCTGGCTGTTGAATTTCATACAGTTGGGCTGGCAAGATATCTGATGGCCATCAACACAAAAGGCGATTTGTTTGACAATAATTATGTAAACTTGAATTTGAAAGATGTCAGCGTCGCCAACAATGGAAAGCCAAAAAATTTAATACTAATATACTGTGAATCCATGGAGACCACCTATGCATCCAGACAGGCAGGAGGCGGCAAACCGGAAAATTTGATACCAGGCTTAACCAGGCTTGCCAGCGAAAATATAAGCTTTTCAAATACTGACAAGCTGGGAGGCGCCTACAGCATGCCGGGAACAGACTGGACTATGGGAGGAATCTTTTCCACCATGACAGGAACCCCACTAAAGCTGGATTTGGGAACTGGAGTGGTTGACCTGGATAATAGCTTTTGTCCTAATGTGGTTGCAATCGGAGATGTGCTAAAAAATCAGGGCTACACAAACTATTTCCAGTGCGGTTCTGATGCGACCTTTGGAGGCAGGAGTGCATTCTTTACAGAGCATGGGGACTATGAAATAAAGGATCTGCAGTATGCCAGGGATATGGGCTATATTCCTGAGGATTATCAGGTATTCTGGGGATACGAAGATGCCAAGCTTTTTTCCATAGCCAAAAATGAGCTTACCGAAATCGCCGAAAAAAATGAAAGCTTTAACTATACAATGTTAACTGTAGATACCCATCATCCTGCGGGGTATAAATGTGAATTGTGTACTGACGAATTTGACAGTGAGTTTGCTAACATAATTGCCTGCTCGGACAGACAAATCTGTGAGTTTGTTGAATGGATTCAGAGTCAGGAATGGTATGAGAATACTACCATTGTACTGTTAGGGGACCATCCATCCATGGTGGCCGGTTTCTGGGATGATACAATGGGATATGAGAACAGAGCCTACAACTGCTTTATTAATACTGTTCAGGGCCTGGACGCCAACTATCAGAAGGACAGAAAGTTTACACATTTTGATATTACTCCCACAATATTGGAGAGTATTGGTTTTAAGATAAAAAACAGACGCATGGGGCTGGGGGTATCGCTGTATTCTGACAGTCCAACTCTCGCCCAGACTCTGGGGCCGGAAGAATTAAGAAATAAGTTGTGTGAAAAAAGTAGTTATTATGTCAATAATATATTAAACTGATGATATACCATAAAGACACACGCGAAACAGTCTAGTTCATACCATAAGGCCAGGAGGTACACTATATGTATAATATTGGAGTGTTTATTGCTGGAACAAAATATTATAGTCAGAATTGTATTCTTACAGGAATAATGGAGGAAGCCAGACAGAGGGATATAATTCTAACCATTATTACCTGCGATGTATGGACTATGTCTGATGCTGAATATATAGAGGGAGAAATGGATATTGTCAAAGTACCTGATTTGACAAAATTTGACGGAGTAATTATCCATGAGGGATCCTTTTATGCCAGTGAAATGAATCAGGCTATGGAGGAAAAGCTGCGTGAATTAAATGTTCCATATATATGTATAGGTGGTCAGAGTGCTGACGGATACAATATGATGGTGGAAAATAAGGATGTAATGTTTGAGATGTTTGAGCATCTGATTAGTGTCCACAAATGTAAAAAGTTTGGTATTCTGTCTGGACCTGTTGATAATGATGATGCCAATGGAAGACTAAAGGGGATTAAGCTTGCCTTTGCTACCTATGGAATAGAATGGGATGAAACCTATCACTATGTAGGAAACTATCATACTGACAGCGGGTTGGCAGCATCAAGTTTCTTCTATCATATGCCGGATGGACTGCCAGAGGCTATCGTCTGCTTTAATGATAATATGGCCATGGGACTGATGTTCGGTCTGGAAAAGAAGGGAATACGGGTTCCTGAGGATGTTCTAGTAACAGGCTTTGATGAAGTTGAGATGGGAATGCTGATAAAGCCCAGCTTAACAACTGTCAGAAGAAAAGATAAACTCATGGGTAAAAAAGCAGTAAGCAGGCTCATTTCTGTGCTGGAGGGAAATGAAGAACCAAGGACAGAGATTTTTACCTCTGAACTGGTTCTGGGAGAGAGCTGTGGTTGTAAGGATGAACGAGTTAAGGATTTGGAGCATGTGCCTGAAAAATATGCAATCACGCGATTGAAGGATTCCACATACTCTGAAGTGACTAAATCCTGTCTGGCTGATTTTTCCATTGTAACCAGCTACAAGCACTACATAAGTCTTGCCAAAAAATACCTGCCCATGGTAGAAGGAACAGCAGTATTAATCTGTCTGAACAGGCAACTGGAGCCTTCACAATGTTACGTGGCAGCAGGCAGGTACTGCGGACAGTACGTTGAAGATATGGAAGATCTGTTTGATGAAAAGGATTTGCTTCCCTCAAAATACAAAATAGAAAGTGCCAAGGACTTTGATGTGGTACTTCCCCTGCATCATGGACGTAAGCATTATGGTCATATCGTAATTAGAAATAATAGCGATGTGCTAAGTAATGATGTGTATAGTGCCATGTTCAATGGATTCAATATTGGATTGTTCCAATTGGAAAGAATGGCACGGGGAAAACAGAAAACTGTATAAAATAAACTATTATTAGCCCTGTTATTGTTAAAAAATATTAAATTTGTACAATTGACAGGGTTAATTCTTAAAGGTATACTTTGAATATCAAAATAATTGAAATTAAAACTATTTTAGATTCAAATTATAGAGGGCTAAATGAAATTAAAATTATTAGGAACAGGAAGTGCGATTCCAGAACTGAAACTTACTAATGCAGATCTATCCACTGTTTTGGACACAGATGATGAATGGATCAGAGAACGTACTGGAATCGGAAGCAGACATATTGCTGTAGGTGAAGATGCTACAACTATGGCTGTGAGAGCCAGCAAAAAAGCGCTGGAAGCAGCTGGCATTAGTGCTGAGGAAATTGATGCAATTATTGTATCTACTACCTCTGGCAGTGACCTGCTACCGGCTACAGCATGTATCGTGCAGAGAGAGCTGGGAGCAAAAAATGCCTTTGCTTTTGATATCAGTGTAGCCTGCACAGGTTTTATTACAGGATTAACCACTGCTCTGGGTTACATGGAAATGGGCATGTGCAAAACTGTCCTGGTTGTGGGAACGGAATGCCTATCAAAAATTATGAACTGGAATGACAGAGGCAGCTGCATTCTGTTTGGCGATGGGGCAGGGGCCTGCATTGTGACTGGCCATAGTGGAAAGGGATACAAACCCGTAATACATACCAATGGTAAAGACGGTGGAGCCCTGACCTGCAGACAGATGTATGCCAAGGATGAAAATCTGAGAAAAATCATTAAAATCAAGTTGGCTGAGCTGGATAATAATGAACACAATCGGGAGCTGAAAGAACAGTATGAAGCTGCCCTGAACGAACAGGAAAATGTACAGGTAGCCATGGATGGCAAGGCTGTGTTCCAGTTTGCGGTGCGGCAGGTACCAAATGTAATCAATGAGGTTCTAAAACTCAATGAGGTAGAACCCGATTCAATAGACAGATATGTACTGCATCAGGCCAACAGAAGAATTATTGAGTCAATAGCAAAGAGACTGAAACAGCCTGAAAACAAATTTCCTACCAATGTATTTGAATATGGAAATACTTCTTCGGCAAGCATACCAATTCTGATGGATCAGCTAATTGAGAACGGCGAACTAACAGCTGGAATGAAAATATGCATTGCCGGGTTTGGCGCCGGGTTAACCTGGGGAGCTATGATTATTGATTTGTAAAAATAGAAAAATACATATATATTCACAAGAATCACAAGAGTAAATCATGATTTAATAAAATAATATTAGAAAAAATCTGAGGAGAACCAATGGAAACACGTGTTACAAAACTGTTAAATATCAAATATCCTATTATTCAGGGAGGTATGGCATGGGTAGCTGAGTATCATCTGGCCAGTGCTGTTTCAAACGCAGGTGGCTTAGGCCTGATCGGTGCAGCTGCAGCTCCCGGAGACTGGGTAAGACAGCAGGTTAGACAGATGAAGGAGCTTACTGACA
Source organism: Lachnospiraceae bacterium UBA1729 (assembly GCA_002315945.1). Lineage (GTDB taxonomy): Bacteria > Bacillota > Clostridia > Lachnospirales > Lachnospiraceae > UBA1729. The sequence goes on from DCIJ01000107.1 coordinate 29,422, forward strand.
AGCCCTTCGGTGTAAATGTAATGCTAATGAGCCCTTATGCCGATGAGGTAGCTCAGGTGATAATTGAAGAAAAGGTTCCGGTAGTTACAACAGGTGCTGGAAGTCCGGAAAAATATATCAAGGGCTGGAAGGAAAGCGGAACGGTAGTAATCCCTGTTGTTGCCAGCTGCGCACTGGCAAAGAGAATGGAAAGAGTCGGATGTGACGCTGTAATAGCCGAAGGAATGGAGTCAGGTGGTCATATTGGAGAAACAACCACCATGTGTCTGGTTCCCCAGGTTGTGGATAGTGTAAATATACCTGTTATTGCTGCAGGAGGAATCGCTGATTCAAGAGGTGTGAATGCTGCCTTTTCACTGGGTGCTGAGGCTGTTCAGATGGGAACCTGCTTTGTGGCAACCAAGGAGAGCTGGGTTCATGAAAATTACAAGGAGAGAATTCTTAAGGCCAAGGATATTGATACCAGAGTAACCGGTAGAACTACAGGTCATCCTGTCAGATGCCTGAGAAATGCAATGACCAGCAGATTCCTTGCGGCTGAAGCTCAGGGTGCTTCACTGGAGGAACTGGAAAAGATGACACTGGGAGGCCTGAGAAAGGTTGTAATCGACGGTGATATTAACGAAGGAAGTATTATGGCAGGACAAATTGCAGGTATGGTAAATGAAAGCCTTACCTGTAGTGAACTGATAGAAAAAATAATGTCTGGTGTAAGAGCGTTATAACACCCAGAGTACAAGAAAAAGGAGAAAAATTGTGAAAAAAATAGCTTTTCTTTATCCCGGTCAGGGAGCGCAGAAATGCGGCATGGGAAAGGACTTTTATGAAAGTTCAGAAACAAGCCGTAAGGTGTACGAGCTGGCAAACCAGGTACTGGATTTTGATGTGATCAAGATGTGCCATGAGGAGGATGAAAGATTAAATCTGACAGAATATACGCAGGCAGCTCTGGTAACAACTTCTCTGGCCATGACAGCTGAGATCAATGCCAGAGGAATTAAGGCAGATATGACAGCAGGACTTAGCCTGGGAGAGTATTGTGCCATTGCAGCTGCTGGTGCATTAAAGGCTGAGGATGCAGTAAGACTTGTTAGAATCAGAGGTCAGCTTATGCAGAATACTGTTCCTGTTGGAGTGGGAGCTATGTGTGCCTGCATTGGAACAGAAACAGAACTGATAGAGGAAATCACTTCTAAAATAGATGGAGTTACAGTTGCTAACTACAATTGTCCAGGACAGATTGTAATAACAGGAGTTACAGAAGCAGTTAACCAGGCAGCCGAGCAGCTGAAGGCAGCTGGTGCAAAGAGATGTATTATGTTGAATGTAAGTGGACCCTTTCACTCCCCCTTGCTTGAGCCTGCAGGAGACAAACTGCTAGCAGAACTTGAAAAGACAGATTTTAAGAACCTTGAAATTCCATATGTAACCAATGTAACTGCAGAAGTAATTCAGGACATATCCAAGACAAGAGAGCTTCTGGCCAGACAGGTTTCTGCTCCGGTTAAGTGGATGCAGAGCATGAGTGTAATGAGAGCAGCAGGTATTGATACCTTTGTTGAAATTGGCCCAGGAAAGACTCTGGCAGGATTTATGAAGAAGATTCATCCGGAAGCTAAGATTATCAGTATCGGTTCATACGAAGATCTGAAGCTGCTTGATGAGATATAATATATAGGCAGAGGAGAATGATATGTCAGAAAAAATAGCAATTGTTACTGGAGCCAGCAGAGGCATTGGCGCAGCCATAGCTAAAAAGCTTGCAAGCGACAATATGTTTGTAATTGTAAATTATAATGGATCAGAGAAAAAAGCTCTTAAGGTTTGTAAGGAAATTGAAGAGCAGGGAGGAAGAGCCTGCGCAATAAAATGTAATGTAGCTGACGAGACTGCCTGTAAGGAATTCATTACAGGTGTGATTAAACAGTATGGACAGATTGATGTGCTTGTTAATAATGCCGGTATCACAGCCGATGGACTTGTGATGGCCATGAGTGATGAGAACTTTGACAGAGTATATGAAACAAATCTTAAGGGGTGTTTTCATACCATTAAAAATGTTACCAGGCAGATGTTAAAACAAAGAAGTGGCAAGATAATTAATATGGCTTCTGTGGTAGGAATTACTGGCAATGCCGGACAGGCAAATTACGCTGCCAGCAAGGCAGGTGTAATTGCATTGACCAAATCGGTCGCAAAAGAAGTTGGAAGCAGAGGTATATGCGTGAATGCAGTAGCACCTGGTTTTATTTCAACTGATATGACAGATAAATTAAGCGATGAGGTAAAAGAAACAATAGGTGGCCAGATACCTCTTGGCAGATTTGGCAATCCTGAGGATGTGGCTAACCTTGTAAGCTTTTTGGCAAGTGATAATTCAAACTATATTACTGGACAGGTAATTGCAGTAGATGGAGGAATGACCTGATGGAAAAGAGAAGAGTTGTAGTAACAGGCCTTGGAAGCGTGACTCCCATTGGAAATAACACAAGTTCTTTTTGGGAAGGTGTAAAAAAAGGCCAGGTAGGAATTAGTGAGATTACAGCATTTGATACTACTGATTTTAAGGTAAAGCTGGCCGCACAGGTTAAGGACTTTGACCCTACGGTTGCTATGGATCAAAAGACTGCAAGAAGAATGGAATTGTTTTCCAGATATGCAGTGGTAGCTGCCAAAGAAGCTGTTGACCAGTCTGGTCTGGATATTGAAAAGGAAGATCCTTTCCGCTGTGGCGTAATTGTAGGCTCTGGTGTTGGAAGTATGCAGGCTGTGGAAAGAGAGCATATCAGACTCCTTGAAAAAGGACCTGGAAAAATTGCTCCCCTGTTAGTACCTATGATGATTGGAAATATGGCTGCAGGAAATATTTCGATTAATACCGGCTTCAGAGGAAAATGTACAGATGTAGTAAGTGCCTGCGCCACAGGTACTCATTCCATAGGTGACGCTTTCAGAGCTATTGCATATAACGACCTGGATGTATGCCTGGCCGGAGGTTGCGAAGCGGGTGTTACTCCATTATGTGTGGCTGGTTTTACATCCTTGACCGCTCTGTCCCAGGAAACTGATCGCTCAAAGGCGTCTCTTCCTTTTGATAAGAATAGAAGTGGCTTTGTCATGGGTGAGGGAGCAGGAGTTGTTCTTCTGGAGGAGCTGAATCATGCCAAGGCTCGTGGGGCCAATATTCTGGCTGAGGTAGTTGGCTATGGTGCTACTGCAGATGCTTTCCATATTACATCCCCGGCTGAGGATGGATCAGGAGCGGCCAAAGCTATGGAACTTGCCATGGAGGAAGCTGGTATAACACCTGATATGGTTGATTACATCAATGCACATGGTACAGCAACACATCATAATGACCTGTTTGAGACCCGTGCAATTAAGAAAGCTTTCAAGGAAGACGCAACCAAGGTTAAGATTAATTCTACCAAATCAATGATTGGTCATCTCCTGGGTGCAGCAGGTGGTGTAGAGTTTATTGTGTGTGTTAAATCTGTTATGGAAGATTACATTCATGAAACAGTTGGAAGTACTGTAGCAGATGACGAATGTGATCTTGATTACTGTATGGATGGCCCTGTTAAAACAAGAGTTAACTATGCTATGTCCAATTCACTGGGATTTGGAGGACACAACGCTACTCTTCTTGTTAAGAAGTATGAAGAGTAATAAAAAATACCTTGTGTGATTTTAGTATAAATTGATTTGACAGGAGTGCGTATTATGCCAGCTTTAGACATAAATGGAATAAAAGAAATTATCCCACATAGACATCCTTTTTTACTACTTGATTATGTAGAGGACTATGAGCCGGGAGAATATTGTGTAGCTTATAAATGTGTTTCCTACAGAGAAGAGTTTTTTGCAGGACACTTCCCACAGGAACCTGTAATGCCAGGAGTGCTGACTGTTGAGGCCCTTGCTCAGGCAGGAGCAGTAGCAATCCTGTCAGAAGAAGGCTTTAAAGGAAAAACCGCTTATTTTGCAGGAATTAAGGACTGCAAATTTAAAGGAAAGGTGGTTCCTGGGGATAAAATCAGACTTGAAACCAGAATAATTAAGAAAAAAGGTCCTATTGGAATAGGAGAAGCAAAGGCTTACGTTGGTGACAAGCTGGTGGTAAGTGCTGAATTAACCTTCGCTATTGGATAATTGTACCTTCATTTTTATATGACAGTAAAAAATGTGAATGTTTGTTCAAAAATGTGATATATTCTATAGGAGGAAATAAGATAGAGGGAGAACTGCAGTATGAGTGGATTCGATATGGAAGAATACCGACAGGTTAATAAAACACTGGTTAAACTGTTTCAGGAAATACTCAGACTAGAAGAAAAAGCAATAATTACAGAAGAATTCAGAGACCTTACCAATAATGATATGCATGTCATTGAAGCTATTGGATTAGGTGAAGGCAGAAATATGTCTTCAATAGCCAAAAGTCTCAGAATTACAGTTGGTTCTCTAACTATTTCCATTAATGCATTGGTTAAGAAGGGGTATGTTGAGAGGAATCGAAGCGAGGAAGACAGGCGAGTGGTGATGGTCAGGCTCACACAAAAGGGTGAAAAGGCATATCATCATCATGAAAACTATCATGCTAACATGACAAGGGCTGTTTTGGCAGATCTGGATCCGACTGAGAGAGCGGATATTATGAAGCTGTTAGTTTCTCTTGAAAACTTTTTTGAAGGTTATAGTGCCCAGGAACAGAATTAGAATATTAATTAATCTGAGGGGATTTTTTATAAACAGGGGGTGTCAAGAAAAAATACTTGACACCCCTTCGTTTTTCTAGTATATTATCTGCTGTTATGGAAAAAATTGTTGAGCAGGGAAAACTGTTTGACCTGTATGGTGAAATGTTAAATGAGCATCAGCAGGCAATATATTCGGATGCAGTGTTTGAAAATATGTCTCTTTCAGAACTGGCAGAGACCTATGATGTAACCAGACAGGCTGCCCATGATTTGCTAAAGCGGTGTGATAAGAAGCTGTCTGAATATGAGAGCAGACTTCATCTGGTAAAAAAGCTGGATGAGCTTCAGAAAATAAATGATGCAATAGCTTCAAAGTGTGATGAAATGAAAGAATTGCTTCATAATATAGATTGTTCTTCAGATAGCGTAGAAGTTGCCGCTGATTCCATAAGCAGGCTTACAGACAAGCTTGATGAAATGAAGAAGCTGACTGAATCTGTTGATTCGGCTCTTTGGGAGTAATATATGGCGTTTGAAAGCCTTACTGATAAATTGCAGAATGTATTTAAAAGCCTTAGGGGAAAGGGCCTCCTTACAGAAAAGGATGTTGAAATTGCTCTTAAGGAAGTTAAGATGGCACTGCTTGAAGCTGATGTAAGCTTTAAGGTTGTCAAGCAGTTCATTAACGCTGTCAAGGAGCGTGCAGTTGGCTCAGATGTGCTAACAGGCCTAAATCCTGGACAGACAGTTATCAAGATAGTTAATGAAGAGCTTGTGAGTCTCATGGGCTCTGAGACAACTGAGCTGCAGTTTGAGCCGGGAAAATCCATTACTGTAATCATGATGTGTGGTCTGCAGGGTGCTGGTAAGACTACTACAACAGCTAAGCTGGCAGGTAAGTTTAAGTTAAAGGGAAAAAAGACCCTGCTTACCGCCTGTGACGTATACAGACCAGCAGCTATTAAGCAGCTGCAGGTGGTTGGAGAGCAGCAGGAGGTGGATGTATTCACTCTTGGTGCTGACGAAAAACCGGAAGTTATTGCAGCCAGGGCATTAGAGCATGCACAGAAAAATGGTCATAATGTTGTAATTCTGGATACTGCAGGTCGTCTGCATATTGATGAAGATATGATGGGTGAGCTTGCCAGAATCAAAGAGGCTGTTACAGTACATAAGACTCTGCTGGTAGTAGATGCCATGACAGGTCAGGATGCAGTAAATGTTGCCAAGGAATTTGGTGACAAGGTAGGTCTGGACGGAGTCATCCTTACCAAGATGGATGGTGATTCCAGAGGTGGTGCGGCTCTTTCGGTTAAAGCAATTACAGGCAAGCCTATTCTATATGTAGGTATGGGAGAAAAGCTTTCTGATTTAGAGCAGTTTTATCCTGACAGAATGGCCAGCCGTATACTTGGAATGGGAGATATGCTGTCTCTCATTGAAAAAGCCCAGGCTAACATTGATATAGATGAAGCAAAAGAAAAGGATATGATGAGCCGCCTTAAAAAAGGCAAGTTCGATTTTGAGGATTACTTAGAAAGTATGAATCAGATGAAGAAGATGGGCGGACTTGGTTCACTGCTTTCCATGATGCCTGGAATGGGATCAAAAATGGGAGATATTTCATCCATGGTTGATGATAAGAAAATTTCCCAGATGGAAGCCATTGTCTTATCCATGACTCCTGCTGAAAGAAAGAATCCAAAGCTTCTTAATCCCAGCAGAAAGCACCGAATTGCCAAGGGTGCCGGTCTTGATATAGCTGCAGTTAACAGATTTGTTAAGCAGTTTGAACAGAGCCAGAAGATGATGAAACAGATGCCAGGCCTTATGGGTGGCAAGAGAAAAGGTGGCCTTGGAGGCCTTGGTGGAATGAAGTTCCCCTTTTAACTGAGATAAAAACCTAATATCCGTAAATCGGAAATAAGGATTTTATATATATATAAATTTCGAAACCATAGGAGGAAATAAAAATGGTAAAGATTAGACTTAGAAGACTTGGTAAGAAGAAAGCACCTGTATACAGAATCGTTGTTGCTGATTCTCGTACAGCAAGAAATGGTCAGTGCATCGAAGAGATCGGTACATATGATCCTAATACAGAGCCTGCAACAGTTAAGGTTGACGCTGAAGCTGCTAAGAAGTGGATTGCTAACGGCGCTCAGGCTACAGATGTTGTTGCTAAGCTTCTTAAAAATGCTGGCGTAATGTAATTTACTTAAGGAGAAAAACATTGAAAGAATTGGTAGAAATAATTGCCAAGTCCCTTGTTGATAATCCTGATGAGGTAGAAGTTACTGAGGAAGTTGACGGACGCCTGGTTGTTGTGAAGTTACATGTTGCTAAGGATGATATGGGCAAGGTAATCGGCAAGCAGGGACGTATTGCGAAGGCAATCCGTCTTGTTGTCAAGGCAGCATCTACAAAAGAAGACAAACATGTGGATGTTGAGATAATTTAGTAGAATAATGAGGGGGCCGGGTTGAACGGTCCCTTTTTTAGTGGGTGAAAATGATGAAAAAAATAAGTGTTAGTGTACTGCTTGTTCTTACAGTATGCGCAATGCTGTCAGCATGCGGGAAAAAGGAAGACAGCATGCGGGATGAATCGCTGGTGGGGGGTGAGACTGCATCTGTAGCTGATGATGTTGAAAAAGATAATCAGGAGATTTTTGATGACCAGAATTATCTGACCGAGTTAGTTAATGAAAATGGCTCCTATAAGCTCTTTTTTGGGGATGGAGAGCAGGATTTTGAGGAGTATGAATATAGTTACGTGGTTCCTCTCATTAATTCAGACAAGCCTGGAGCTAAGGAAATAAATGATGCTATCCATAGTGAGTTTGATGAGGAAATAGCCAATCTGGAAAAAATTAGAAATAAAACTTCAGCAAGTGCTTTTGATGAAGACTTTGTTTTCCCAAACTGGGCGGCTGTTAATTACAAAACATTTTGGAATGGTTCCCTGTTAAGCCTTGTAATAGAAAAAATGTCTCCCTATGACGACTGGACCGAGTACACTGTATTTAACTATGATGCAAAGCAGGGCAGTCAGTTATCAGCGTCAGAGATTGTTTCCAGGGCTGGTATGGATGAGGATACACTTTCAGCTGACGTAAAAAGAGGTGTTTTGTATTATTATGACCAGATGCTTTCAGCCTTTTTTGAGGATCACTGTAAGCCAGGGGATGGTCAGGATGATCAGATTGTGTATGTGGACTATCTGAAAATGAGAAGTGAAAATCTGAAGAGAGACCCAAAGAGCAGTGATAATATGTACTATCTGGATGAGGGACAGCTTAAAGTTTATTCTACTATAGATGTTCCGGCAGGAGGAGGTCTGATAAATGTCAGCATCACTCCTGTCAAGGAGGATATGAAAGATTTTACAAAGACATATATGGACTGCGTTACCATTACATCAGCTAATGGGGAAATCAGTATATGTGTAAACGAGAATGACTGGTCCCAGGAAACTTTTGGAAGCAGCAATATTGAGTTTGGCAAAGAGTATACAGTGAATGGTCTGTATAAAAATTATAAGGATTGTGAAATTCTGGACCTTGGAAATGCCCATATGCCATATCCCGTATTATTGTGCGATGATGGAACTGTTGCATATATTGACATGACCGAGTGTGCTCTTACAGGGGATTTTTATGCTACTGAACCAATGTATGGAGTGCAGGGTGTTTCTGAATTCGCCAGGGAGGATGGAGCTGTAGCAGCCAGACTTGAATCAGGGGATATGTTTAACCTACAGCAAAATCTTGATGAAATAGTTAACAACAGATATCCGGGATTTATGAAGCAGCTCCTTAGTATATATAGTCTGGAGGGCTTTGAATTAGACAAAAGTGCAGACAATGGCACGATTCCCCAATTTTATGTGGGATTCCACAGTGAAGATGAGTCAGTATTTTTATTTCAGGATTACGTGGGTGAGGAGCATCGAAGAGAGGGGCGTCTTAATTTTATAGGAATGGATGAGCAGGGGCTGATAGTTTCCGTTGTATTAAGCAGGGACAATGACCAGGATATTCCTGAAAATATGTGGAAAAAAGGAATCTGGAGAATTGATAGAGAGGACTACTGGGACCAGGCTGAAGAGGTTTCTTATTCCTATCTGATGATTACGCCACTGGCAGGCGATGACATGTTTGGAAACAGTATGGAGGCGGTTAAGCTTACACAATGCTGTGGATAAATTCTCATACATTTCTATGGACTATTTTAACAAATTTTGATATTATACTACTTAAGTGTTTATCAATTTTGAACAATATTGAAACTTTCAGGAGGAAATGGCTATGACCATTAATAAGGTTACAGAGGGTACTAAGACAATTTTTACTTTAGAGGGAAGACTTGATACAACAACAGCTCCCGAGCTTGAAGCTGCTGTAAATGAGAGTGCAGACTCAGAATCTTTTGAAATGGATTTTTCCGGATTAGAGTACATTTCCTCATCAGGTTTAAGAGTTCTTCTTGGTGCTCAGAAAAAAATGGGTGCTAAGGGCGGAATGGTTATTAAGAATGTAAATGAAACCATCAACGAGATTTTTGAGGTGACAGGTTTCTCAGATATTCTTACCATCGAATAATTAAGTTCTGGGACAAAGGTCTGATTTGAATATTTATAGAAGCAACTTGTGGGTGCAGTCCATGAGTTGCTTTTTTTCTGCCTTTTTACACTATCAAGAAAAATTAAATTGACGAAAGTAATATGCAAACGTACAATATAGACAAAATGAAAATGACATGTTGACGATAGGCGAAAAGATTTATGAAGAAGGTTGTAACAATATCAGCGAGCGAAGTATTTATAGATATAAGGCACATTATGATAAGTTAATGGGAACTAAGTAGAATAATTCATAGGGACAATCATAATGCTGTCCAATTTGGAGGGGGAAAGTAGACGCAATAACATTGGGAAAGAGGAAATATGGGGGATGCTTTAGAATTACAATTATTAGAATCGATTAAAAGTCGTGTGTTTATGATTCGAGGAGAACAGGTGATGATAGATAGTGACCTAGCCGCGATTTATGGATATGAGGTCAAACGTTTAAATGAACAGGTCAAACGAAATGTTAGAAGATTTCCTGAAGATTTTATGTTTCAACTGACAAGAGAAGAGGTTGAGTTTGTGAAGTCGCAATTTGCGACTTCACGAGATGATTCATTATTTGAAGGCCAAGAAGGTGGACGCAGAAAATTGCCCTATGTATTTACAGAACAGGGGATTTATATGCTTGCTACGGTTTTAAAAGGTGAATTGGCAGAACAGCAGAGTATTTTTATTATGCGTGCATTTAAAGAAATGCGACATTTTATTGCTAATAATGCGTTGATGTTTGAGAAAATAAATAGTATTGAATTAAAGCAGTTGGAATATCAGAAAAAATCAGAAGAAAAATTTGGGAGAATATTTGAGTATATATCAAATCATGATGAAGTCAATCAGAAAATATTTTTTGACGGGCAAATTTTTGATGCATTTAGTTTGCTTACGGATATTATCGCACATGCCCAAAATGAAATTGTACTAATTGATGGATATGCTGATGTGGCTACATTAAACATCTTAGCGAAGAAGAATTCTGGTGTAGATGTTGTCATATTTACATTGCCAAGTGCAAGAATTACTGCGCAGGATGTTGCTAGTTTTAATGCACAATACTCTACATTGACTGTAAAAACGACTACAGCGTTTCATGATAGATTTTTGATTATTGATGGAAGGGAAGGGTACCATATTGGTGCTTCTTTAAAAGATGCTGGTAAGAAGTGTTTTGGAATTAATAAAATAGAGAGTGCTGATGATATTAAAGAAATTATTAGGAAAGCACAGACGACGGCGATTTAATATGATATTTTTGGTAGGTAACCTGCGTGACTTGGGGGAGTACTTTAAGGCACAGGTTTACAATAGGAAAAAGAAAATGACTGACTATAACTTTGACTATTCATATTTTGAAAACAGGAACTGCAAATACTATCCCTGTCATAAGGGGGAAGAACATATTAACTGTATGTTCTGTTACTGCCCTATGTACAGACTTGATAACTGTCCTGGCAGCCCAATATATAAGGAAAAGGACGGCAGGGTGATCAAAGTATGTACAGAATGTACTTTTCCACATAATAAGGAAAATTATCACATCATAATGGAGAGACTTAGGAAAGAGATATAGCTATGCACGGTGGTGATTATTATTTAAGTGAATTATATCGAAATAATAAATTTCAAAGTAATAAGGGCCTGGACTTCTCTGTTAATTTAAATCCACTGGGGCCTGACAGTCTGCTTAGGGAGACATATCTGGAAAGCGTAAAATATATTGACTGCTATCCTGATATTAACTGCACTGCCCTTAAGGAAAAGCTGGCTGATAAATGGAGAATCCCCAAGGAGTGGATTTATATTACTTCCGGGGCATCAGAAGGCTTTATGGCCATTGCAAATGGAAGATGCTATAAGGAGGCTTTTCTTATTGCACCCTCTTTTGTGGGGTACAGATATGCACTGGATTCATCCAATTCTATGGTTACTTATTCTTCCTATAATAATATTATTAATAATCTGGCATCATCTTCTATGGAGAAATCTCCACAATCCTTGTGGATAGCAAACCCCAATAATCCTGACGGCAAAATCCTGGAAACAGAATATACTGAAAGTATCTATCGGTTAGCAAAAGAAAAGAAGATGGATGTAATAGTAGATGAGTGTTTTTTGACCCTGGCAGGACGAAATGACCTCTCGGTCATTAACCTGATGAGGGAAAAGCCCTCAGAGTATTCTCATTTAATATGTGTAAGAAGCTTTACAAAGACCTATGCAATGGCAAACTTAAGGGTTGGATATTTTGTCTGTACGGACAAAAAGCTGGGAGAATGTATCGCAAAAAAGCTTCCTGAGTGGAATGTGTCCGGGGTGTCATTGAACTGTGCCGAAAAAATGTTAGACAAAGATGAATACCTGACCAAAGCAAGGCAGCTTATTGACAGTGAAAGAGAAAGGATTTCTGACGCTCTTAAAAAAAAGGGATTTGAAGTATTCCCATCCAGTGCAAATTTTATTATGTTCAGAGGAAATACCGGACTTAAGGAAAAGCTTTTGGAGCGTGGAATTATGATTAGAGACTGTAGTGATTTTGAGGGACTGGGGACCGGATATTACCGGATAGCAGTTAGAAATTCCGGGGAGAATGATTTCCTTATAAAGGCCCTTGATGGCTAAAGCGAAAAGTAATCATTGGTGCGCAAAACAGTGTGCAAAATGCACAAAAAATTAGAAAAAACATAGAAAAATATATACCATGTGCTATAATGGTTGAGATGTATTTTAACTTATTTTACATTTTTACAAAATACTATAATTTTTTGTTTTTTTATGAGGAAAAGAGTTATGGGAGAAAAGAAAATTAAATCAAAACAGAAATCAGGAAGGGGCATAAGTGTCTCAGTCAAGATTATAGTGGCAACAAGTCTATGTCTGGTGGCTGCTATCCTGGTATCTACCCTTGTATCAACAAGAATTGCATCCAGAGAACTGGTGGAGAATGCTAAGGATAATCTTACCAGTCTGTCAGTATCCAAGGGAAAATCCCTGGAGGATTTTGTTACTGCTCAGAAAGCACTTACCAACAGCATTGCAAATAATGGTACTGTTATCGATGCCTGTAACGAGTATAAAGCTTCAGGAACAATGAATGAGAATATTCAGGCTCAGCTGGCAGAATATCTGGGAGCCATTGAAGCTGACTCGGGAAATCTGTATGAGAACCTGTTTGTTACTGCCGGTTCTGCAGGGTTTGCAGACTGTCTTGGAAATGCGACTCTTCATGATGTTGGGGAAGAACCCTTTTATCAGGCATGTGTTAAGGATGGATATTTCTTTGGTAATAATATCTCACCCGTTACAGGAAATCCCGTATATGTAATAGCATATGCAATTAAGGATCCGAACTCTGGGGAGGTTATTGGTTCTGTTAATAATTCTATTGATATGGCTACCATGTCAAAAACTCTTATTTCCGATGATCAGTATGCTATAAAGCTCTTTGACCTGGAGGGAACTGTTATTGCATCCCCTGATGTGGAGTCTATATTGAAAATCCATATGATGGAGCTGGATCCAGATTCCTGGAACTACACCATGAATACAGGAACCGGTGTTGTAGAATTCATTGATCCCTTTACAAATGAACTGGGTTATACCGGCTTTTATCGTAGTAATAACTTTGTGACAGAAGTATCTGTAATGGACAACACCTTTGATGGAATGCGCAAATCGCTGATTGGTGCAGCTATACTGGTGGTTATTGGTGCACTGGTGGTTGCCATCGGAGTAATGGTAATTATTGTCTTAAGAATTGTAAAACCTCTTAGACGTGCAAATGCTGTATTGACAAAGCTGATTGATGATATTGATGCAGGAAGAGGAGACCTGACTACCAGAGTTGAAGTGAGAGGAAGAGATGAGGTTGGTCAGATTAGTGAAAGTGTAAATAAATTTATTGCTACCCTTCAGAAGCTTATGCAGATGATGGGAATGAATTCTGAAAAGCTTAGCGTGGTTTCATCCACTGTAAAGAGCAGTATTATAAGTACAGAGGAAGAAATTACAAGTGTTTCTGCCACTATGGAGCAGATGTCTGCTGCAAGTGAAGAAACCAGTGCAACCATATCCCGAGTAACCGAAGAGGTGGATACAATAAGTGGTCTGGTTGAAGATGTATATTCTCAGGCCAGAGCAAAATCTCAGGAAACAGGCCAAATAGTGTCTAGAGTTGAGAAACTCAGGGATGAACTGCTGAAGGAAAGAGAGCAGAGTGATTTGGCGGCTAAACAGTATATTGAAGAGCTGGAAGTTAGTATGGAAGCAGCCAAGGAGGTTGACAAGATTACAGGCCTGACAGCAGAAATCCTCAATATTGCATCTCAGACCAATCTGCTGGCACTTAATGCAAGCATCGAGGCAGCCAGAGCTGGAGAAGCCGGAAAAGGCTTTGCTGTTGTGGCAGATGAAATTAGAAAGCTGGCGGATGATTCCAGAGAGACCGCTAATAATATTCAGACCATTTCAAATGGTGTAATAGCCAGTGTTGAGGATCTTTCAAGCAAAGCCAGCATGATAGCCCAGGCTCTTAATCAGGCTAATGAAGAGGGCAAGGCAGGACTTGAGAACATATCCGGTTCATATCAGAATGATATTAATGGAATGGCAGTTTCCATGGATGATTTTGCAGCTCAAAGCTCAAGAGTCCAGGAGGCCATGGAGAACATTAAGGAAGCGATTGATTCCATCAATATTGCCATGGAAGAGACCGCCAGCGGTATTACCAATGTTTCATCCTCCACTGTTGACATTGTAAATAGTATTTCAAGCATCACATCGGAAGCTCAGGACAATATGGATGTCTCCAACGAACTTAAATGCGAGGTTGAAAAATTCATATATTAGTGGCATATTGATAATACCCTTTGGGGATTATCTGTTTACTGATAAAACGATTTGAATTTTGATTATCAAAACGGCTCCATTTTTGGGGCCGTTTTATGTTGCACAAGCCTGCCATGGGAGCATGGAATGATATTTGGAGGTAGAAATGAAAAGAGTAAAAATATCTGATAATCTGACATTTTCAGGAGTAGCTCAGGGATTTTGGAGAACCACCAAGACCTGGGATACGGGAACCGATGAGATACTTAAGGTTATGAAAAACTGTTTGGATTTAGGTGTTACAACCTTTGATACTGCAGAAGTGTATGGCAATACAGAGTGTGAAAAAATAATGGGAGCTGCCTTTAAAAAGGATCCTTCCATCAGAAAAAAAGCAGAAGTGGTCAGCAAGACGGGCATTACTCTGGATAATGGGTTTGGTTACTATGATACAACCTATGACAGAATAATAAACTCCTGTAAGGCTAGTCTGAAAAGACTTGAAACAGATTATCTGGACCTATATCTGATTCACAGACCGGATCCTTTGGCCGATTATGAGGAAATCGGAAGGGCCCTTATGGAACTTAAGCGGGATGGATTAGTAAGAGAAATTGGAGTATCTAATTTTAATCCTATACAGATGCAGACCCTTATGAAATATACTAACAATGAGCTGGTAACTAATCAGATTGAATGGAGTCCACTATGCTTTGAACATTTTGATTCAGGCATGACAGACTATCTGACTGGAGAAAAAATCAGACCCATGATCTGGTCTCCTCTGGCAGGTGGAAGAATTTTTACAGGTGAGGATGAAATCTGTAAAAAGGCCTATGCAAAAATCAGTGAAATTGCAGAAAAACACGACACAATACCGGATACCATTGTATATGCGTGGATCATGTATCACCCCATGAGGGCAGTGCCAATATGTGGAAGCAATAAAGCAGACAGACTCAAGGCAGCAGTTGATGCCTGTAACATTATGTTAACCAGAAGAGAGTGGTTTGAGATATATGCGGCCTGTGGACAGAAGATAAAATAAGAATCCGAAAGAGAAGAGGATGAGTGTTTCAAAAAGTGATTCGCTGGAAAAATTGAATACTGGAGAAAATAAGCTGGCCACACGACCTCTTGGAAGACTCATGTTTGAAATGGCTGTACCTGGAATATTTGCCCAGGTAATTAATATCTTGTACAGCCTGATAGACAGGATATATATAGGTCACATTGATGGGGTTGGAAGCGATGCACTTACAGGTGTGGGACTGACATTCCCAATAATTACACTGATTTCTGCCTTTGCCATGATAGTTGGCTCTGGTGGAGCACCCCTAGCCAGCATTGAGCTGGGAAAAGGCAACAGAGATAAAGCTGAAAAGTATATGGGCACAGGCGTATTTTTGCTGTTGTGCTTTGGGGTTGTTCTGATGGCAGTGTTTGGTCTGTTTAGGATTCCGCTGCTCAGGTCATTTGGTGCCAGTGATAATACAATAAATTACGCGGCAGACTATTTAGGAATTTACCTGTTTGGCACACTGTCTGTACTATTATATCTGGGGCTGAATCCCTTTATTATAGCCCAGGGAAACCCCATTTTTGCCATGGCATCTGTAGGAATCGGAGCCGTACTGAATCTTATTCTGGATCCGGTGTTTATATTTGGTCTGTCTCTTGGAGTAAGGGGTGCAGCGATTGCAACAGTGATTTCCCAAAGTGCCAGTGCCATATGGGTTATTAATATTGTTAGAAAAAAGGAAGCAACTTTTTCCCTGAAGCTATCCGATGTGCGTTTTGATAACAGGATTGCTCACAATATAGTGGCTTTGGGAATTTCGCCCTTTATTATGTGCTCTACAGAAAGTCTGATAAGCATTGTAATAAACAGGGGTCTGGCAACCTATGGTGGAGACGTATATATCGGATGCTTTACCATTATGCAGTCAGTGCTGCAGGTCATTGCTGCACCTGTTAGTGGACTGACCCAGGGAGTTCAGCCGATTATCAGCTTTAATTATGGGGCTCGAAACTTTGAAAGAGTAAGGAAAACTTATATCAGACTGATTCTGTGCACCTTTTCATTTGTGCATCTGTGTACCTGGGGAACTATTCTCTTTGCAAGGCAGCTAGCCATGGTATTTACCAAGGAAGCTCCACTGATCCAGGTGGTTGGACAGGTTATGCCGATTTTTATGATAGGAATGCTGCTTTTCGGACTCCAGAACGGTATACAGCCAACCTTTGTAGCATTGGGACAGGCTAAGGTTTCCCTGTTTATCGCTGTGTTTAGAAAGATAATACTTCTAATCCCACTGGCAATAATACTCCCATACAGATTCGGTGTAATGGGAGTATTCTATGCAGAGCCAGTATCAGACCTGCTGTCAGTTTCAGCGGCCTGCACATTGTTCTATCTTAAAATGAAAAAAATTATTCCCAGGAAGGATACTTGAGTCCCCACTGTCTGCGAAGCTCATCGCAGGCAGCGAGGATTTTTTTTGTCTCAATATGAGGCATGACAGGTGATTCCTTCAGATTGTTTCTAAGGCAGTCATTTACATGGGCGATTTCATACTGGTAACCTTCGTCCTCAATTCCATCAACCCTCTGAGCAACAGGAAATGGATAGGTAGTACTCGTATCACCTGTTACCAGAGTATATTCGGAAGGCTTCCAGAAGTGGGGGATAACAATATATCCTGTTGTGCCATATATATAGGCTGTATCTATCATAGTTGTTCTGACAGCAGAAGCCATGAGACCCAGGGCCCCATTGTCATACTGCATTATATAGGCTGCCTGCTCATCTATATTCAACTTCAGTTCATCTGTGGCAATGGATGCCACACCGGTAATAAGCAGGGGATCCTTCTCAAAAATCATTCGCTGGAAATTAATATTATATACGCCTACATCCAGCAGACCTCCTCCCGCCCGTTCGGGATCCAGAAGTCTGGAAGAGGAATCTTCATTTCTAAAGGAAAAATTGCTTGATACAACCCTGACATCGCCGATTTCACCCTTAGCAATGGCTGCTTTGATTGCAGCTATGCAGGGGAAAAATCTGGTCCAGGAGGCTTCCATCAGGAAGACATCATTCTTTTTTGCACATTCAACCATTGTATCCCACTGTTTTTCATTAATTCCGGCAGGCTTTTCTACCAGAACATTTTTTTTGGAATTCATGGCTTTGACAGCCAGCTCCAGGTGATAAGTGTGAGGCACCGGGATGTACACAATATCAATATCCTGCCTTGCCAGCAGCTCTTCGTAGGTACAAACCTGTGGGATGTTGTATTTTTGAGCCTGCTTTTTGGCTGTGGCCTCAGTTCGGCTTGCAACTGCCACTATTTCTATGTCATCAAACTGCATGGCACCCAGCAGGAAACGATCAAGAATCGCTCCGGCCCCCAATAATCCCCATCTGATTTTTTTGTCTTTCATTATTGCCCTCTCCTTTATCTGGTTTATAGTTGTAATAGCTCTAAATCCGCATCAGCTCAGAATCTGCTCATGGGTTTACATAAGTCTAAAATGGCATTGCGCATAATTAAATTATAATCAAAAAATAACAAAATGACAGACGGTATGAGTAAAAAATATTCACCTATATTACATATTAAACCTGAATTATATGTGTTAAAATACGTTGGTATAAAAATGTTTAGACAGGAGAGAATGGATAATAAAGGAATGAATAAATTTTTATCAGTTATAAGGAACGGCCTGGTATTATCAC
>DCIJ01000053.1 GCA_002315945.1 Lachnospiraceae bacterium UBA1729
GCCCCAAAGAAGTAGACCTAAGCCATTTTTCTTCATCTCATTCCAGTTAGCCACATAGTTCTTAGCAACCTGCATCTTGGAATTACGACCATTATCATTTTCAAATGTCCATTCATGCTGGATACGACTTGGAAAACAACGATCTCTTTTAATCTGTTCCTCCTGCTGTCTCTGTCGTTCCTCTATCTGCTTCTGCAACTCTCTCTGGCACTTACACATTCTGCCATGACCTGTGATTCCCATTACAGGAACATCAAATTTCACTTCTACAGCTTCATTACATACAGCGCAATGGAGCAAACCATCATTTCCTAAATAAGTATTTTTCTTTTCCATAATTAAAAACTCTCCCCTTCATCATATGTATAAGTAGTTTCATCAAGTGTTTTGTTATAGTAGTTAGTAGGCCCTTTATGTACTGTCAGTGGTGCCTTTTTTGCACCTACAGTAGTGCCATTTGTGGTCTCCCCAGTAGTTCCTTTTTGCTCCCCTGGAAGAATAACAAATAAGTGATTTGGTTTATTAAATCCTCCGCTTCTCTTCTTCAACAAGCCTTCATTTACAAGTTCTTTAATCAAACGCTTTATCTGTGTTTCTGATAAATTTAGACGCTTACTTAGTTGATCGATAGGATAGATAACATAGACATTTCCAAATTCATCCGTCATATCATTTTTCTGTGACAGGCTTGCTCTATTTAGCAATTCCGCATACAAAATCATTGCCGATGAGCTAAGGCCTGTCCCAATCATGCTACTAGGAAGTGGAACATAGGTCGGAAGCTTCGTATTTTTTTTGATATAATTTATTCTCTTTTCAAATGACAATTAACGTCCCCTCCTTCTTTTTACCATCTGTGTAGCAGTCTCCTGAACCTTTTCTGCAACCTGCTCTTGCATCTCCTGGACTTCATGATCTGTCATCTCTTGTTCACTATCCAAATGGATTTCTTCATCTTTTGGTCCAGTCTTTGAAAGATTCTCTAACTTATCCCACAGAATCACTTTCATAGCTTCAAGATTCTGCTCTTTTCTCTCTGGCTTTCTAAACCAATCCTTCAAAATATCAATCCACCTGTTCGTCGTTTTATTAAACTTGCCAATAATTCCATTAAGAACTTCTTTAACTGCCTTCTTCTCGTGATAGCCAAAAGGAGTTCCACTTTCGAACTCACTAACTTCGTGTCCTTCCTCAACGAATTTGGCTGTTGTGCGATAGGTATACATTGCAGCCGGAGAAATAATCAAATCGCAAGCTGTTTCATACGCAGACTCAACAAGGCAATCCATCATTGTATTTACTGCTGAGATTTCTACCTCAACATTTGATAACTGCTCCTGCTTTTCCTCCAATGCTTTATTTGTCTTAAGCAATCTTTCCTTCTGGTTCTCAATAATAAAATCCTGCTTCTCAAGATATTTCTTGCCCCCATAGGTCGGCTCTCGATCCACTGCAAGCCCATATTCCTCACAAATGGATAAAAACATATCTCTACAAATTGCATCGAATACCATCTTTCGATTATTGGATTTACTCTTAGGTTTCTTCGGATCTGGAAGCTCAATTCCAAGTGCCTCAAGTGCCTTGTCCTGTTGAGGAGCCAGCTCTCCATGCACATTTAATGCATCAAATACATGCCTTTCATGGATATGCGGTGTTTTTTCATCCACATGTAGCGCCCAATCAAGAATATGGACATGCTCTCCAAACTGCTCGTTAAATTGCTCAAAAAATGTTTCTGCAACATTCATTAGTGTTTCTGCACTTGCACTTCCATCAATATTTCCAAGCTGCAAAATGCTTTCTTCAGGACATGTTTTCTTATTACGATAGATTTCCTCCACAGAACGATTTCTCTCAGAATGTCCATTGCATTCATTTCTGTAATTCTGTCCATTAACAAAGTCCTGATAATTATCGTGATAAAATCTGAGCTCAACTTCCTCAAAGCTCTCATCATTTTCTGGAGTCTCAGCGGAAGTACGTCTCCCTCCATAACAATCCCAATACACATTCTGTAATGCCAACTCTCCATCTATATGCTCACTATGTGAAATATCAAATTGCCTATCATTATGCTTAGGATTGTAGGAGCCGTGCTTTCCACTTCGACCATTGTGTCTTGTCGCTTTCATTGCGCACTCCTTTCACTGTAAAATTTTTCTGTTAATCTGGCTTCACAACCAATGGGTTCGCAGACCCCTCTGCGAACGGAACAGGCATTACATCCGCCAGATAGTACCCAGTACGAAGTGACGTGCACATCACTTCTTTTTGTCAACGATGTTGACAAAACCTGGGCCAAGGTTGCACCCTGGACGGGCTCAAAAAATCCACTCACTACAACTTGCTTTTCCCGGGAAGCAAGTTATAGTGCAATTCCTTTTGTGCCTATCTGAACTGTATTTGGTAACATTTCCACCTAATGCCTCACGCAGCACAAAAGTTTTTTACTGCAATACTGGTCTATCAGCCAATCTCCCTGCTTACATAATTCACATGGGAGCTTGAACAGACGCATCTGCAGTTTTTTCAGATTTTTC
>DCIJ01000060.1:0-1395 GCA_002315945.1 Lachnospiraceae bacterium UBA1729
CTGCAGTGCCATCATTGTAATAACAGGAAGAATTGAATTCTTAAGAGCATGTCCGGTAATAACCCTGTGTGGCTTGAGGCCCTTGCTTCTTGCCGTATCAATATAATCTTCCTGCATAACCTCCAGGAGGTTTGAACGTGTGATTCTTGCAATACTGCCGGCTGAGTTCCATCCCAGTGCTATGGCAGGCAGAATCATGGACACAAAGCTTCCGTCCTCTGTAAGGGGGAACCACTGAAGCTTGAATGCCAAAAAATACTGTAAAAAGAGAGAGGTCATAAATACAGGCATGGACACACCCATAAGTGCAAATCCCATAAACATTCTGTCGATGAAATTATTGTGTCTTACTGCTGCAATTATTCCAGAAGTAATGCCAACTATCCACGCAAAAACAGAGCCCATAACTGCCAGCTTAAGTGTATAGGGGAACGCCTCCATAATCATGTCGGTTACGCCTCTGTTGTACTTGTAGCTGACGCCCATGTCTCCTCGTAACAGTCCTAATATATAATTAATGAACTGTTTCCACATAGGCTGGTCCAGGCCCATCGCTGCATTTATTCTATCAATTGTTGCCTGATCTGCATGCTCACCCAGCAATGTGGTAATCGCATCACCGGGAATTACTCTGAGCATAATGAAGATCAGGAGAACTACGCCTATGAGCACAGGTATTGCACCCATAAGGCGTCGGATTACATTTTTCATTGAAAAAAGATCCCCTCTCCCAATTTTATTTCAAAATTGTATTACTAAAATTATCTAACTTTTGTCATCTAAAATATGACATTTCTTATTAGCTTAACACTATTTTACGAGCTTAACACCCTTGTACTGATAATCAGCATATCCAGCCCAGTGAGGCTCGAAAGAAGCTACCTTCTGACCAAGTACATATGTATGTGTACGTGTGAACAGTGGCTCCCATGCTGCATCTTCTTCAACAATCTTCTTCTCAAGTGCTGCGTACTCTGCCATTCTTGCATTGTTATCAAGGATTGCACGAGCTGCTTCTACTCTTGACATAACTGCTTCGTCACTATAGTTAAGTGAACGAGCCTTTGACTTGTCTGCATTACCGAAGAATGTATAGATGAAGTTATCAGGATCGTTAAAGTCTGCAGTCCATGTACCAACGAACATGCACAGGTCACCTGCCTTACGAGCATCTAACCATGCTGAGTGATCCATGTTGTTGATTGAGCACTTGATACCAACTGCTTCAAGGTTCTGCTGGATAATCTGAAGAACTAACATTACACTGCTTGCTGCGTCAGCATCTGCTGCAAGTTCAAGAGTGATTTCGCCTTCGCCGTAGCCAGCTTCTGCGATTAACGCCTTAGCTGCTTCGGGATCATACTTTAACCATCCCTGGTTATCAGCTGTGAATCC
>DCIJ01000060.1:1496-3797 GCA_002315945.1 Lachnospiraceae bacterium UBA1729
GCCTGACGAACCTTTACATTAGAAAGGAACTCATTGTTAGCATTGAATGTCATGTATGTAGTTGCAAGACGGTTAAAGGTAACAATCTTGTCATCATAAGCGCCAGTCTTGTATGTAGCATCTACTACTGCACTGTCAAGCTTGTCGCAGTCAAGCATGTCTACTTCGCCTGCCTGGAACATCATGCTAAGAGTATCAGGATCAGAGATAACCATAGCCTTAACAGTCTTAACATCAGGCTCTTCACCCCAGTAGTACTCATTGTAGCTTAATTCCATAGTTGAATGATCCCATGAATCAACCTTGTAAGCACCTGAACCAAGAATGTTAACTTCGCTACCATAGCTGTCTCCAGCTGCTACTACAGCTGCCTTAGATACGATAGAGCATGAAGGTGTAGCTAATTCATACAGGAATGCACCATATGGATATTCAAGAGTGATATTTAAGTGAGTAGCATCTACTACTTCGATACCCTCTAACATATCATCATAAGAATAGCCTTCTGTCTCCATTGCTGCTTCAGCACCCTTGATGCATGCTGCAAAATCAGACTGAACAGAAGTATCCATTGCCTCAATACGTGTAAGTGAAAAAGCAATGTCTTCAGCAGTAAGCTGTGTGCCATCTGAGAACTTAACATCATCTCTTAATGTAAATGAATATGTAAGTCCATCAGCAGAAACACTGTATTCGCTTACAAGACTGGGAACCAGTTCTGTAGTTCCATCTTCCTTTGATACGATCTCAAACATACGATCATATACATTCAAAGGAACCTCATAATCCTGTGTAGTCAACGCTACATCAAGTGATTCAGGATCGCCGTACCAGGTTGTTACCAAATCATAATCGCCACCAACTGTTGGCTGTGCTGCTTCTGCGCCTGCTTCTGTTGCTGTCTCGCCATCTGCTGCTGCGCTGTCTGCTGCAGGTGCTGCCTGATTGCCACAGCCTGCAAGTGTTCCAGCAATAAGTGCAGTTGCAAGAAGTACACTAAAAATCTTTGCTTTCATAATTTTCCTCCTTTTTTCTAAAAAAAGGCGCATTTCCACATAGGATGCGCCTTTGCTTCCGCCGAATTATACTACATTTATTGGAGGTTTGCAATTTATATTTTCATGTTTTAAAAGGTTAAAATGTCTACACCAATCGGCTCAGTACTGCATTTCGAATATTTCTTGTAAGGCGCCAGGTTCCGCACTCAACCTTCTGCATACCAATCACCAGTGTCAGGTGCTCATTTGGAAGGTTTGCGAAATATCCGCCCATCCAGCCATCCCAGCCATACTCGTCCTGGAATGCGATGCAGTTGGCAGCTCCTGGATCAGTACATATTCTCATCAGATTGCCATAGCTGAATCCAGACAGGTGATCCCACATATTCTTTAACTTTTCTCCACGCACTGCTGCGGTTGTCATATGAGTAACTGTCTCTGGCTTAAGGATTCTGACTCCTCTGTAGCATCCCTTGTTGAGAAGCATCTGTCCAAAATGCATGTAGTCATCAATAGTGGATACCAGCCCCGCTCCACCTGATTCAAAGGCAGGTGCATGATCTCTGTTATAATTTAATCCCAGATAACAGGTCTTTTCTTCCATAATGCTATTGTCTTTGGAGGCATATGCTTTTGCCAGCTTGTCCTGCTTCTCCTTTGGTACAAAAAAGCCTGTACTATCCATTCCAAGGGGATTAAATATCTCCTTCTTCATGAACTCTCCCAGAGGCATGTCAGCTACTTTTTCGATGACAGCTCCCAGCACATCTGCACCTATTCCATAGTGCCATTCACTTCCAGGGTTGAACATAATAGGCATCTCGCCTGCTTTGGTAGCAAACCACTGGGTAGTTCTCTCATGGTCTGTATTTAGGTTGGCCTCAATCTCTTTAAAAATCTGTTCACTCTGAAAAGAGGGTTCCCCGGGCTCATCAGGATAGGGCAGACCACAGGTCATATTCAACAGGTCATTTACCCAGATCTGTCTGAGTGGCTCCTTGCCATTAGTCATGAGAAGTTTGTTCTTAAAACCACCCATATAATAGGAAACTTCTGTTCCCAGATCCAGCAGTCCTTTTTCAACAAGGACCATAGCTGCCGCCGAAGTAATGGGCTTTGACATTGAATACAGTCTAAATATTGTGTCTCTGTCAAAAGCAACATTATTTTCAATATCACGGTGTCCTGCCTGGGCATACAGTCGCTCCTTGCCATCCTGGAACACCATTACATTAACTCCAGCTACTTCACAGGCATCAATTTCCTTTTGAATCAGTGCCTCTACTCTATCGTTCAGTTTCAT
>DCIJ01000060.1:3896-6265 GCA_002315945.1 Lachnospiraceae bacterium UBA1729
TCTTTTGTAACGATTAATTCTACTTCTTTTATGGCCAAATTACCAGTACCAGAAAATCTTAAATACAGCGCGCCTATTCCATCCTCAATAGCCACGTCTGCCTTTGTGGTACTCCACTCGTTGGTATGATATACAGGAATCTTACCCACAACCGGTCCATCCATCTCGGTCATTATCTCCACGTATCCTGTTCCATATCCTCTCGTGGATACAGCAATCTGCTTAAGTCCCCTATATTCAAAAAATTTAAATCCACAGACAGCCCCGTCGGTCATGTTGTCAATGAACCCATCCTGTTCATCTCCATCTCTTCCCTCCTGGGTAATCCTGGGGAATCTGCAGTCCATGAACTGCCCTGGTGGTGTGACATAAGCTTCCACCGTCTTACAAAACAGATTGCAGGCGCAGTATGCCGGCCACACACCCTCAGCCTTTAGCGGTCCCCCGTTGGGTCCCGAGGTGGTTAACATAACCTGATTGATGTGATAATCTTTATCACCTTCATCAATTACTATTTTTTCAATACATCCCTGTCTTGAATACTGTGTTCCATCCGTATGTCTGTGATAAAAAATGTACCACTGTCCATTAATCTCTGCGATGCTTCCATGATTATTGGCCCCATAATAGCTGGGCACTTCAGCTTCCTTGTACTCATCAATATGGAGGTCATTATTGGCAACTATTACTCCCCCATATTTAAACCCGCCTTCAGGACTGTCACTTGTGGCATAGCACAATTCGCACTGGGCTATGGATGAATAGATAAAACAGTATTTGTCCTTAACCTTCCTTATAGAAGAGGCTTCAAAAAATTCATGACCTTCAAAGCTGGTATTTTTTCCATAGCATTTTGAGGGAACAATGAAGTTGGGGGCAGCCTTAACTGTAAGCATATCCTCATCCAGGATAGTTACCATGGCTCCATGCCTTTTGTCATTATCTGGCATACAAAAACCCGTGTACAGGTACACCTGATTATTTTCAACCAGGACCCCTGGGTCAAACATTGCTTCATCAGCTGTTCCCTCTCCCAGGAGGGTTCCATCCTCATAATGGCAGTAGCCTAAAAATTCGTATTTACCAGCCGGCTCATCACATACTGCTACCGACACAATTGGAAGCAGATCAAGTACATAGTACAGATAATATCTTCCATCCGTTCCCTGAACTACATCCGGAGCGTATAGGCACATCTGGCCGTCAGGGTTTTTAGGGTCATCTGTTTTTTTATAAATTACACCCTCATATCTCCAGTCTCCCAGGTCCGTCAGAGGAGCCGAGTAACATACATAATCATTCAGACAGTATGCATATCCCCTAAAACGATCATGGGAACCGTATACGTATACACGGTTCCCAAATATACGAGGTTCCCCATCGGGGACATATTCCCAGGAAGGTAGATAAGGGTTAATTGAGCAACCATTTATCTTCATAAAATTTATTATCCCCAGGTGAACTTATTTTGCGAAGGGTCCAGGGATAATATTTCCTGTTCTCTTGTTACCATAGTAATCAGTGTCAAATACTATCTCTGAGCCATCAGGATTTTCAAATCTCTGCTCTGGTTCAAAAGCCTCACCCAAGGTAAGAGTTGTCACTTTTTCCACATTTACTGCGGATACCAGCTCTAATACATTGGTATTTAACTGATCATTCTTCTCACCCGAAAGTTCAAGAATAACCTGCGCCTTATCGTCTACCAGTGCAGCTGTTTCCTTGCTCATGGCAACTGCTCCAGCCAGATATACATTTCCTTCAGCCCATACAGGGAGCTTGTCATAGTACTTGTTACCGGCAGGAATTCCGTGACCACAATAGCCTTCAAATATTTTTTCATATTCAGCCTGGGTAGGGAAGCTGTCATAAGGAACTGTTCCTGCAATCATGTTGCAATCAGTCCACTCATTGTCCTTCATAATCTCATGAAGTGTCTCCATACCTGGACGAACAGGTCTCTGTACAAAAATATTGTTGTAGAAACGCATATCACCATGAAGTATTGTCATGAAGCCCACAATCGCTGTTGAATGGTGCGCATGATAAGGAGTGTATCTGGGTGAAGGCAATGTAGGTGTTCCGTTGTTAACACCTCTGCATACTGCTGTGATTGAACCTGCAATCAGATTATGTACGCATGCAACACCCTGTGTTGGCAGCTTCAACGCATGGTCTGACAGGAAGATATTGTTATCAACCAGTGTAGGTCCATGAGAAATCTCAATGAACAGATCCTCGCCCAGTCCATCCAGACATTCCTCTCTCAGGTTGGCATCATTAGGGAAGGTGTTATCATTGAACAGGTTGCCTGTTACTCTGGTTCCCTGAGCCTGCCAATCCAGCCACATACCTCTTGTACAATACTC
>DCIJ01000060.1:6383-7610 GCA_002315945.1 Lachnospiraceae bacterium UBA1729
CTTCGATTACTGAGCACACACCGCCCAGATGTCCAACAATACCGGTCTGTCCGCAGTGATGAATCTCACAGTTTCTGACAATGTGAGAACCTACTGTATCTAAGCTCCATCCTGCATTAGCTGCCAGACATACAACCTCTCGCTGAGTCTGTGCTCCATCCTTGTATTTTTTATGAAGCCATTTGTTATTATTCTCAGGCTGCAGGTACTTTCCAAGAGAGATACCTGAGCACTTTGAATGACTAACCTCACAGTCTTCAATAATCCAGCCCTTGGACCAGTGAGGTCCAATCATGCCCTCCTGAAAAGCTGTGGGAGGTGCCCACTGGCTGGCTGCCTTGCAAATCTTAAATCCTGATAATGTGATATATCCACATCCGGTCTTGGAAGGGAAGAAGCATGCCTTGCGGGCATTGATTTCTACCTTCTCTTCATTAGGATTGGCATCACCAAAATTTGCATATATTATAGTAGTTTTTTCATCCTCACTCTGAACGGTGTACCAGGTAAGCAGTGTTCCCTCTGGATCCCAGGATGGTACATATACCTTGGGATGGGTAACTCCATCCATCTCGGCCACTTCATATAATGACTTATCATTAAGATACACCTCTCCAGTATGAGCCAGATAGTGTGCACTATACCAGTCTCCTGAAATCAGAGTTGTGTATGGATTTCTGTCTGTGAAAACAGAATTATCAACTTCTGCCTTCCAAACCTTGTTATCAGCGTCTACAAGAACCCAGTCCTTAACTTCTTCCGCACCAGTAATTTCAGCCCCATGAAGTTTGCTGGAGGTATATGTAATTCTTGCATCTGCCTCGCCACCGCAGGCAGGATCAACATTTTCTCTGTAGACACCAGGTGCTACGATTACCTCATCTCCGGGTTTTGCAATATCTGCAGCCGACTGAATTCTGGTAAAAGGAGCCTCCTGGGTTCCATTGCCTCCCTGGGAAGCATTAATATCGACATATATTTTCATCTATCTTTCCTCTAAAAGTAATATCAACCCTTAACTGCACCCTGAGTAAGACCATCTACGATGCTGTTAGCAAACATTACGTATACAACAATTGAAGGAATAATTGCTATAACGATTGCCGCAAACATCTGTGAATAATTTGTATTATATGGTCCAACAAATTTTGACAGTGAAACAGGCAGTGTCTTCTGATTATCATCAGAAATAAATACCATGGCCAGTAACAGCTCATTCCAGTTAGC
>DCIJ01000060.1:7720-17400 GCA_002315945.1 Lachnospiraceae bacterium UBA1729
CAGGCTGATTCAAACAGTTCATTAGGCATTCCTTCAAAGAAACCAGTCATAATAAAGATAGTGATTGGCAACTGAAGAGTCAGGTAAGGAATTACCAGTCCCCAAATATTATTGGTAAGATGCAGTCTGGAAAACTTAGTAAACAAAGGAATCAGGATACAGTGTACAGGTACCATCATTCCAATGAGGAAATAGGTCATTGCCAAACCTGAGAATTTCCAACGCAGTCTTCCGATTGCAAAGGCTGCCATGGATCCAATCAGGAGGCACATAAGCAATGCAACTGCACATACTATAGCTGAGTTAATAGTTGCCTTATACAGATTTCCAGCGGTCCATGCAAAGGTGTAGTTCTCCCACATGAGTTTTTCAGGCATAGCCCAGGGAGATACGAACAGTGTCTTATCATCCTTCAGGGATACATATATTACCCAAAGCAGAGGGAGCAGATAAAGAATTGTAAGTACCGAAAGGAATGTATATACCAATACCTGAGGCAGATTACTCTTATTCTTTGGATTTTTTACAGTTTCATTCATTTCTTTCTCCCTCCCTACATCTCGTAATTTTCGCTCTTGACGAACTTGTTAATGAAGAAAGTAACTATCAGACATATCACAAGCAATATTGTTCCAATTGCACTGGCATATCCATATTTGAAGTACTTAAAGCCCTGTGTATACAGGTGAGTCGCCAATACATCTGTCATGTGATTAGGTCCGCCCTCGGTCATGTTAAAGATCAAATCGAAGAACTTGAGGGAGCCGATAGCATTCAGTGACATGGCAGTTGCCATCATAGGACGAATAAGGGGCATTGTAATGCGCCAGAAGGCCTGTGACTTGGTAGCTCCATCGATGTAAGCAGCTTCGTATAATGAATTGCTAATACCAGAAATCTGTGCAATATAGAGCATCATTGACTGACCAACGAACTGCCACAGAGATACAAATGCTATAACCCACATGGGTAAGATGATGAAACCTTTTGTATCCATAAGCCAAAGTGGGCCATCTATTCCGAACTGCTTCAATACCTGGTTAATACCCAGCTTCGGAGTAAATACAAACATCCATAAAAGTCCGAGTGCTGCTGAAGATAAAACACAGGGCAGATAATATACATTTTTAAAGAAGTTTTTTCCAACCTTAATATTGGTAATAAGAGCGGCTAACAAAAGACCGCAGGTCAGCTGTGAAACAACTGAAAAAATCAAAAAGAACAAAGAATTCTTTAACGCCATTCCCATTGTTCTGTCAGTAGTAAATAAAAGCTTATAATTATTTAATCCAACAAAAGACGGCTTAGTAAGCGCATCATAATCACAGAAAGAATAATAAACTGACTGGCAGATTGGGATAAACAGGACAAATGTAAACAGCAAAAACGCCGGTGCTATAAAGAACACAATTGCTTTTTTGTCTCTTAATAATTTATCCATTAGGACCTCCCTTTTTCACAAATTCACAGGAATTCATGAATTTTTTTCATTACATACTACATATTTTTTTCTAAAAAAGACGGGATCGGAGATATTCCAATCCCGTCTTCCTACAACATCTTTGTAAGTTATTTTGACTACATATTAACAGTTCTATGTCCGATTAACTGTTATTTGTTCCAAACGTTGTTCTTGTAGAAATCTTCAACAATGTTAAGACCTTCTTCAACAGGAGTGCCAAGGTAGATAGCAACCATAGCATCATCAAATGTTGAACCAGCTTCTGTGCTAGCCATTGATTCATTGTAGAAACCAAATGTTGACTTAGCATTTGAGAATACTTCCATAACATATGCAAGCTGTGCAGGAGCCTTAGCTGCATCATATTCAACCTTAGTTACAGGAATCTTTCCGCCAACTTCTGCTGTGTACTTCTGAGCTGTATCATCTGTAAAGTATTTCATGAATGCAATAACTGCATCTTTGTGCTTGCTGCTAGCGCTCATTGCAATGCTGTCAGACTTAGCGATTACTCTTCCGTCTGTTCCAGGGAATGCAAATACACCACACTTCTTCTCGATTTCAGGGTTGCTACCATTCATCTGACCGATAGCCCATGAACCCTGGATAAGCATTGCTGCTTCTTCATTATAGAAGTTAGCTGTTGCTACGTCATTGGTATCACCAGCTGCTGTAGGCTGGAAGTACTTAGAGATCTCAACCAGGTTGTTAACAGCTGTTACTACGTTAGAGTCAAGCCATGAAGCATTTCCTGAGTTGATAGCGTCAAGATCAACCTTCTGTGAATCGCAGAGGTAACCAGCGAGCATTGATAAGCACCAAGCTGTACCTGCTGAAATTGTGATAGGTGTGTATCCAGCTGCCTGTAATTTTTCACAAGCATCAAGTAATCCTGCGAAATCTGTAGGCATTGTTGTGATGCCAGCCTTCTCGAACATCTCTGTATTGTAGAATACGCAAGCTGCAGCGATGTTAAGAGGAATAGCCTGAATCTTGCCATCATAGGTCTGCTGTGAGAAAGCACCTTCGCCACCGTTGAAGGTATCAATCCAGCCATCAGCCTTCAGATAATCATTAAGATCTGCTGTTACACCAGGATTTACATATACGTCAAGGTTAGGACCAGGGCTAACGATGAAGCAGTCAGGTGTCTCACCTGCAGCTACAAGAGCGTTAAGCTTTGCATAGTACTCTTCAAGGTTTGTTGTAATAGGTGTTACATGATACTTGCCTTCATAATCCTTGTTGAATCTTTCAACTGTATCCTTGTAACCAAGAGAGATAAGATCCTCTGTTGCGTTCAGGTCATCCCAGAACATCCATGTGATCTCCTCAACTCCATCTGCAGAAGCCTCTGCCTTGTCGTCGCTTGCTGCGCCTGCTGCAGGTGCTGCGCTGCCACAACCAACTAAAGTTGAAGCAACCATTACTGCTGATAAAACGCATGCTAATAGTTTTTTCTTCATTACTAAATTCCTCCCTTTTTCTTTTGGAACCGCCCTACGCGGTATTTATTAGCCTTTGCTATATTCAGTAGTATAGACAAGTTTTTTTGCGTTTGCTAGACAATAATTGCCTTTTGATTAACAATTATTGCTATATTATATTTTATTGCTTTTTACTTTTTGTGCACATTTTTCAATAAATCATGCCCATTTTTGTATATTTTTCACAGTATCTACACTAAGTGTCTCGTTTTAGCTAGTCATTTTGTGCGTTTTTGCCTTGTTATTTGAATATTTTATGTTACAATAAGGTTAGTTTGTAGCAATTTTCGTATATTGTCTTATTACAAATATTGCAAAAATAGCAATTTCTGTAATAATATTGTTCAAATGTGAGCAATATTTTATACAAAAATCAACATCTGCGAATGCTTTTGACACAAAAGTATGTTATCAGGAGACAAATAAGATGATAGAGAACCTCCATGGAACCCACGAGACCGTCAATTTCAAACAGTCATCACGTTTCGTTCTATATAATAATGATGAATACGAGTCATATCCTTCACACTGGCATTCAGAGATTGAAATAATCATGCCCACTGTGAATAACTATGTGGCTCATGTAAACGGCAAGGAATTTCTGGTAGAGGTGGATGATATACTTATTATTAATTCCGGTGTGCTACACTATCTGCCCGCCAGGGAAGGAAAGCGTTTTATCTTCCAGACGGGATTATCACCTTTTCACCTGGTTCCCGATCTGGATTCCATACTTTCAATCATCCCGCCGGCCATGCATATCTCGCCGGCCAACAACCCTGCCATCTACAACCAGGTCCATGCCTTCATGTCCCAGATAATAGACGAGCACAACAAGTCTATAAGCCTTATGGATGCCGTAATATACAGCCAGCTTATCCAGATGATTGTTGTAATAGGAAGAGAAATCAGTCAGAATGCTGTACAGAACATCGATGTAACCGACAGCAAGCACAAGGAATACACTGAAAAATTCATGACTGTATGCAGTTATATTGGAGATCATTTTGCCGAAGATATTACTTTGGAAGAAATAGCCGAACTGGCCGGATTTTCAAAGTTCCATTTTTCCAGATTATTTAAGAACTTTACAGGTGTAACCTTTTACAGGTATCTAAATCAGAAACGCATCAATAATGCAGAGAAATTTTTGATTAACCCTTCTATTTCCATTACAGAGACCGCCCTGCGTTCAGGCTTCAACAACCTGTCCACTTTTATCAGGATGTTCAAGCAGTTCAAGGGCTGCACTCCCACAGAGTTTCGAAGTCTCTATAATGGAAAAAGCCTGGATTAATTTTCTTATAAATTTTCTCCAGTCAGAAGCTTATATGCCTGGAGATATTTTTCAATAGTCTTGTCTACTATTTCCTGGGGAAGGGTCCAGTCATGTCCCTCGTTGGCTTTGAGCCAGTCCCTTGCAAACTGCTTGTCAAAGGATGGCTGTCCGTGTCCAGGCTCATAGGTGTCAGCAGGCCAAAAACGTGATGAATCAGGAGTAAGCATCTCATCTCCGATTACCATGTTGCCCTCTTCATCAAGACCAAATTCAAACTTGGTATCAGCAATAATAATTCCCTTTTCAGCCGCATAGTCAGCACATTTTTTATACAGTGCTATGGTATTGTCGCGAAGCTTGGTTGCCAGCTCTTCTCCCTTGCCAGGGAAATATTTTTCCAGGTGGGCAATTGACTGTTCAAAGCTGATATTCTCATCATGATCACCAATTTCCGCCTTGGTTGAAGGTGTATATATAGGCTCAGGGAGCTTATCAGATTCCTTAAGACCCTCCGGAAGAGTAATTCCGCATACAGTTCCATTTTCCTTGTAGCTTGCCCAGCCACTGCCTGTAATATATCCACGCACGATACACTCGATAGGAAGCATGTTAAGCTTCTTAACCTTCATGCTCTTGCCCTGGAAATTTTCATTCTGAAAATCTGCAGGCATATCCTTGGTATCAACTGACAGCATATGGTTAGGAAGAATATCCTTGGTAAAATCAAACCAGAATTTGCTCATCTGTGTCAGTACTGTACCTTTTTTAGTAACGGTGTTGTTCAAAATCACATCAAAGCAGCTGATTCTGTCTGTAGCCACCATGATAAGGCTGTCACCGTTGTCATAGATTTCTCTAACTTTTCCTTCTTTTACAGGCTTCATAATTCTCCCCTTCTTAATTACAAATAAATGCCAATAACATACTCGTATAATTTACATCAGATCAAGGAATACTGCAACATTTCATACTTCACCTGGCAGCCTTCAGATATGCCCTCCGGAAGCAGGGCACGGGCCACACATTTTTCCTCCAGTTCAGGCTCCTCAGGAATAACCAGGTAGGCATAATCCCCTGAAATTGATTTGACAGTATATATTCTGGTTGTAAAATCCACGTTTTTTCTCCTCGCGATACATATGTCTAAAAAATAAGGCAGGCTCTGCTTGCCGCAAAGTCTGCCCCGTATTATATCATATTAAAATGTTTCTACATTACTACCCTGATACTGTTCCTTTAATGTAGCATAAATTCCTGCAGTAGCTAATGACTGATAAGGAAGTACATAGAACACCTCAAGAATTCCAAGAGTAAACACTGAAAGAATATGCCATCCAATAAAGCTCAGGCTAAATACGAAAATTTTCCATTTGTGGCCCTTTGTCATCTTCATGGATAACTTAAGAGCATCTGTAGCTGAAATCTCAGGCTGATCCATAAGGATGTATGGAGTCATTGAATATGAAATAGACTTAACAATACCTGGAATGATGAATAAAAATGTCCACAGCACTGTAAACAGAGCACAGTACCAGTATCCACCAAGTACATGTCCATATCTGCCATCCTTAAATCCGGCAAATAAACCAGCTACATCAGGCTTTTCCTCTGTACTGAATGCATAAAATAACTGATAAGAGAACCCAACAGTAATAATAGGCATTATAAGGATGCATACAATATTACCAAGTGCAGGAATAAAGTTTACTGCACTAACAATACCTGAAATCACTGAGAAGAATATACAGAGACCAATTATTGCCCAGTAATTCTTGTGCAGTATTGCTTTTGCTTTTGCTTTAATTTCTTTTCTGTTTAAAAACATATTTTCTCTCCTTTGATAAACGAATATCTATGTTTCGGTAATATATTGTATCATACTCCTAGTGAATTTCAAGTCATTTTTAGCACACCACGCCTGATTACTCTAGAAAAAATGTGCAGGTTGTCCATGTTTCCTCAGACAATCTGCACAATTTTTTATTTGTTATTTAGTATATTTTACATTGTTTTCGCACAGTTTAGACTACTCTTCTGAGTCTCTCTTACGTCTGTTGAGATACAGACCAGCTGCGATAGCTGCTGCGCCAGACATAGCTGCATGAACTACAGGAATACTGCTATCACCAGTCTGAGCCGCAAGAGGTGTCTCCTCATCATCAATTGTAATCAGTCCAGAAGACAGTGGTGTAGCCTCATCTTCTATCTCAAGATAGTTTTCAATGAGTGCATCTGCATACTCAGCTGCTGCCAGAGGAACACCCGCTTCATTAATCGTTAAGATTGGACCAAATGGATTAATGATATATGGAACAGGAGTAGGTGTTGAAGGTGTGTAATCATCATCGTCACCGCCATCATCAGGAATAGGTGGTAACAGGGATGTATTCGCTGTTGCCTCTAAGCTGGTGCTAACTGCCAGACCGGTAAGCTTTGCTTCTGGAGTAGCAATCAGGTCAGGAAGGGTTACTATAATAGAAACACCTGCCACATTAAGTTCAATCTTATCATATGCGATAGGAACAACCTTACCATCTATATGGTAGCCGTCTGGTTCTTCCTTCAGTACATACCAGTCAACAAAATTCTGAGTAAAGTTGGTTCCATCTTCCTGAGCCTGCTTAAGGTCACCAAAGTAAGCGTCAACAGCTTTCTGGAACTGATCTGCTATAGCACTGTCTAATTTATTCTTTAATGCCTTCTGAAGATCTGCAAATGTAAGATTATTCTCTTCTTCAGTTATTTCTCCATCACCATTCACATCGTAGCTGTAAGCATACTGAACTTTTTTAGCATCATATTCATCATATGAATATTTATATGTATACTCAACGCTATTTTCAGGAATTGAATAGTTGTATTTTACATTCTCTGTTGAAACCGAAATGATAGCCATCAGCTGAGCATCTGTGTAAGCGTTGTATGCAGGATTTGCTCTGAGTTCGGTAAAGGCCTTATTAATTGCCTCCTGCCTTGCAGCTTCCAAAGCATCCTTCTTGAGCTGTTCAACAGCCTCCTCATTAAGATCCTCAACAGCTGCCTGCAGTAACTTGTCCTGCTTAGTCTGCTCATCGTCCTCTGCAGTTATGCCTAAGCGACTGTCAAGTGCTGCCTCTTCTGCCTTGGCTGCCTGTGCTCTCTGCTTAGCAGCTTCCATAAGAGCCTTTTCGTCATCTGTGAGGTCATTATCTTTCAGACCATCAAGTGCTGCCACTACAGCCTTTTCATATGCTGCCTGAATTTTTGCAGCATCATCAGACAGAGCCTTACCAGATTCATCTAATGTTAACAATTCTTTTGCAGCTTCATCCAGCTGAAGTTTTGCTGTAGTATTCAGACTGTCTGTCAGCAGCATCTCAAGATACTCTCTTACAGTTACTGTTTTTTCTTCAAGAACAGGGTTACCATTCTTATCTACAACCAGGTTACCATTCTCATCTGTTTTGTTAACTTTGATTGTAATGTTGCGGTCAACATAAATTGCTTCAATCTTTGACAGTTCTGCGTCACTCTGCAGATAAGATCTTACTGCCTCTTCAATGGTTGGATAGGTCGTCTTCGCATTATTTTCATCTATGCCCTGCTCTACGTTATATACCATATAACCGCCATTTACATACTTAAGGGCTATACCATTCTTTCCACTACCTGCCAGGTTCTCTGTATAGTTCTTGATAGGATAGTGAGTCTTACCATTTTCAAGAGGATAATTGCTGTCATCTACTTCATTAAGTACGAATACCATTGTAGTGATATCAATAGTTCCAGTTGCAGTAGCAGTCACAGAAGCATCCTTAATAGAAGCAACAGGTGTTGCCACAATTTTTTCAGGAGAAACTGTAATCTCAATACCATCTACATTAACTGTGATGCTTCCTGTAGGAGCAATCGCCTTACCATCAATGTGATAAGAGTTGCCACTGGTATTCTTAAGAACATACCACTCAACGAAGTTTCCGCCTTCATTATATGATTTCATAGCATCATTCAAAGCGTCGTCAATAGCTTTCTGGATAACTTCGTTCTTGTCCTCATCCAGCTTGTAAGAAGCTGTGATAGCATTCGCTACTTTATAATCATAGCTGAAGGAATATGTATAATCGCACTCAAGATTCGAATAATTATACTCAATCTGACTTTCGTCAATCTTGATCATAGCCTTAAGCTGCTCATCGCTCTTCTGAGTATAGATACCTGCAGCTCTCAATTCCTCAATCAGTCTTGCTTTTTCTGCTTCAATTGCCGTCTGTTTTGCTTCATCCAGCTTATCCTGATAGTTTTTGGCAGCTGCTTTTTCTGCATCAGTAGCATCTGCTTTATTTCCGGCTGCAATGATTGCTGAAATTTCGCTTGCAATGAACTTTTCGGTGCATCCTTCCTCACCAACGTACTCAAGGTAAGCTGCCTCTTTGTCCGCCTCAGTTACTTTTTTAATTGCTGCCTCTTTATAGTCATCTTCTGTCTTGCTGAGTTCCTCATTTCCATTAAGTTTTGCCAACAGGTCTGTCATGGACTGCATAGCATCTGCTATAGCCTGCTGCGTATCTGCATTTTCAGAACTTCCATCCTTGATGTCATCAATGATAGCCTGTGCCTGAGAACGGGCAGATTCAGTCAGCTGCTTTGTAAGACAAAGCTTGTAGAAATCAAGACGAGTCATGGTCGTTTCTTCTGCTACTGCTTTTCCGTTTTCATCAACCAGTCCGGCTTCAATCTTCTGAGCATCGGTAAGAGTGATATTGGACTCCACGTATGTTCTTTCAGCCGTATTCAGAGTATTCAGACTCTGTGCTGTCAGGTAATCCCTTACAGCATCTTCAACTGTAGCAAAGCCTTCACCGTGATCTACATCAATTACCTCATCCCCATTTGCATCATAAGCATTGTCCGCATGGAATACGTAATTTGGATTATCTGTTGTGCCACTGTTATATTTGTATACCTTAAATCCGTTATGATTGTACTGAAGGACTACATTACCCAGGTTAGCAGTATAATCCTTGGTTGAATGTCCGGCACTGCCAGTATTGCTACCATTTTCAAAAGGATATACATTTTCTTCTGTATTATTAAATACATAGGTTGTAGCTGTGTATTTTTCTTTGGTCAGCTTATTACCTGAAACAGAAGCTGTATTAGTAGTTGTTACAGTATAGGTATTAACTGTTGATACAGCGTTCTCATACTGTGCTGTCTTGTTAGAAAGCTCTGTCTTTTTAGTCTCTAACTCACTTGTCTTAGTTGTCTTCTCATTAAGCTTGCTCTCATATGCCTTCTTGGCAGCATCAGCATTGCCTTTTCTAATTTCATAGAAGCCAGAAACCAGGACTGTAGACTCAGGAACAACATAATATACCATGTTCTTTTCATTGTCCGCTGTGAGTCCTATATCGCGTCCATACATAATCTTGTACTTTACGCCGTCAGGGCCAGTACGTTCTGAGTAATTATT
>DCIJ01000060.1:17495-18611 GCA_002315945.1 Lachnospiraceae bacterium UBA1729
CCATCTTTTACTTCATTTTCATGGCCCTCAATCTGAGCATCCCTTGATGTAACTCTCCAGGTTGGCCATGTACCAGCTTTAAGGGTTGTCTGTACTTCCTGGTAAACCTCTTCACCTTTTTCGTTCTTCTCTTCTTCAGCCTTCTTAGCTGCTGCCAGTGGAACGAGTTCCTCATCAATAGTCTTAATCTGTGATTCAAGACTTGCAATTTCGCTGCCTAAGTCACTTAATTCTTTCTTCTGTTCATCAGTCATTCCGCCTGTAACCTTGGTTCCAAATCCGGTAACCTTCTCGGCTGAAACGATTTCAGGAGCGAAGTTAATCTGAAGATTAGCTACGTGGCTTTCACCAAGATCTGATAATTTTACAGTCTTAGTAAAGGTAGCTTCTTTTGTAATTGGCTGATTATTGCTGTCATATCCAACAATATAGGTATAGGGAACTGTTACAGTTACATAATCGCCATTTTCATCTGTATTTCCTGCATTATCAGTCAACTCTACCCTTACAGCAGACTTGTCGTAATCTACAGTTGTTCTGTCCCAGAAATTGAGCTTAACGAGGTAATCGTCACCACCCTTAGTAACATACTTGTTAGTAATATTCTCTGTCTGGCCTGATACTATTTCATCAGCAACATAGTAATATGTAGTAACCTTTTCATATTTTACATAGTGATCAGTAATAAGTTTTACTGCAGAAGAGTCTACATAGTAAACCTTATCATTCTTACCGCTTACCTTGATCTTGTCATCAACCTTGGCATAGTTGCCCTTCTGGATATTTCTGATTGCTGCAGTATCAATACGGCAGATTTCTTTATTATTATCAGACTTGTCTCTAACGATGAATTCTGTCTTAGCTTCGATTGATGCTTCAGTTACATCGTTGGTCTCTCCATTGATGGTTACAGTATATTTGTCATGAACTGATTTACCGTAGGTAACTGTTACATCGTAGGTTCCCTGAGCGTTAGCTTTAAGAGTTGCTTTTGATGTATCCTCATACTGGCGGGAAACGGTTGTATTGTTTTGTTTGATGTATGGATCAGTAGTTGTGGTTGCTGTTGCTTTTTTAGTTGTAACAGTTTTTGTTGTGTAAACATTTACATTTCCA
>DCIJ01000068.1:0-643 GCA_002315945.1 Lachnospiraceae bacterium UBA1729
GGGATTACAAAGGAGAAAAAATATATGGGAAAAGTATTTAAATTTCATTCAGATGTTGATACAGATCAGATTCTTGCTTCACAGTACCTGTTGTTTCCTACAATAGATGAGATGAAGAGCCATACCTTTGAATCATTGGATGCTGAATTCGCAAATCAGGTACAGAATGGTGATTTTGTGGTTGCATGTGAGAACTTTGGATGCGGTTCATCAAGAGAACAGGCTCCAAGCGTATTAAAAGCATTGGGAGTTAAGGCTGTTATTGCAAAATCTTTTGCAAGAATTTTTTATAGAAATGCCATAAATATTGGGCTTCCAGTAATAGTATGCAAGGATGCTTATGATGTGGTTAATGCTGGAGATGAAATTGAACTGAATATGGAAGAGGGGACAATTACTGCAGGTGATAAGACCTTTACATGCACCAAGCTTCCTGAAAAAATGCAGCAGATTCTTGATCAGGGAGGACTAATTGCCAGTCTTGAAGCATAGTAGATGGTAGTTAGAATAAAGGAGAAAAAAGTATGGGAATGACAATTGCTGAAAAAATCATCGCAAGAGCAGCCAACGTTAAGGAAGCAAAAGCTGGTGATATTCATACTGTAAAATTAGATAAAATGATGAGTAATGATGGAACAACCCA
>DCIJ01000068.1:712-1539 GCA_002315945.1 Lachnospiraceae bacterium UBA1729
AGCAGACTTGTATGGATTATTGATCATAATATTCCTGCAGACTCACCTAAGACTGCAGCAAGCCACAAAAAGATGAGGGATTTTGCAAAAGAAAAGGGTATTACTTTTTATGAGGGCGAGGGAGTGTGCCATCAGGTAATGATGGAAAAGCATGTGTGCCCAGGTGAACTGATTTTTGGTGCTGACTCTCATACCTGCGCATATGGTGCCCTTGGGGCATTTGGTACAGGTGTAGGATGCACAGATTATCTGTACGCCATGGTTACTGGCTCATCATGGCTTTTGGTTCCTGAAACCATCAGATTTAATTTAACAGGAAAGCTTAATGAGGGCGTCTATGCCAGAGATGTGATTCTGACTATCATTGGAAAAATAGGTGCTAATGGAGCCAACTACAAGGCTATGGAATTTGGTGGTGAAGGTATGAAATATCTCACCATGAGCGACAGGATTTCAATCTGTAATCTTTGTGTAGAAGCTGGAGCCAAGACTGCTCTGATGGAAGTGGATGAGGTAGCCCTTAAATATCTTGAAGAACATGGAAGAGGCGCTGATAACAAAATCTCTGCTGATGCGGATGCAGTATATAGTCAGACCTATGATATTAATCTGTCAGAGATTGTTCCTATTGTTGCTAAACCACACTTTGTTGACAATGTAGTACCTGTCAGGGAATCTCTTGGGGTTAAGATAGATGAGGCCTTCCTTGGAAGCTGTAATAATGGTCGAATCGAAGATCTTCGTGTGGGGGCCCAGATTATTAAGGGTAAAAAGGTTTCTGACAAGGTCAGATTTCTTGTGGTTCCTGCCAGCAGGGAGGTATACAG
>DCIJ01000068.1:1621-4586 GCA_002315945.1 Lachnospiraceae bacterium UBA1729
AGTGTATGCTGGGGAAGCTGCCAGGGAGTAATTGGTGAAGGAGAGACTTTGATTTCAACTGGAACCAGAAACTTCAAGGGCAGAGCCGGACATAAGGATTCATTTGTATATCTGGCAAGTGCTGCAACTGTAACAGCAAGTGCAATCGCAGGAGAAATAGTTTCTGCTGATATGTTGGCTTAGAATGCAAAATAGAAACAGAGGAATAATATGAGCGAAAAATTTACAGGAAAAGTATGGGTATTAGGGGATGATATTGATACGGATATTATAATTCCTACAGAATATCTTGCCCTGAAAAGTGTTGAGGATATGAAGCCATATGCTTTTTCCCCACTTAGAGAGGAACTGGCTGGATTAATCAAGCCTGGTGATATTATTGTGGCAGGAAAAAACTTTGGATGCGGATCATCCAGAGAACAGGCTCCGGAGATAATCAAGGCGCTGGGAATAAAATGTGTCATTGCAGGAAGCTTTGCACGTATATTTTTTAGAAATTCCATTAACAATGGACTTTTGTTAATTGAAAACAGTAAGCTTCATGATGATATTAAAGAGGGTGATGAGATTACTGTTACTCCCGGAGAAAAGGTTGATTACCAGGGAGCAGAATATGAGATAGCTTCCCTGCCGGATAATCTGATGGATATAATAAATGCAGGTGGCTTGGTAAAAGCTATGAGAAAGAGAAACGGGCTGGACTAATATGGGAAATACTATCATTGAAAAAATAATAATGAAAAATGCTGGCTTGAGTCAGGTTAAGCCAGGAGATATTGTTACTGTCAATGTTGACAGGGTAATGATACACGATATTTTTATTCCTTTTGTTGCAGATAAATTTGAAGAGATGGGATTTACCAGACTATGGGATCCTGACAAGGTGGTACTTATCTATGATCATCTGGTTCCTGCAAGTCAGGTAGATGACACAAGACACTTCCGTATCGGTAATGAATTTGTAGACAAGTATGGAATGAAGAATATTCACAGAGCTGACGGAATATGCCATCAGCTGATGACTGAGGCTGGATATGTTAAGCCTGGGGATGTAGTATTTGGAACTGACAGTCATACTACAACTTATGGTTGTGTAGGTGCCTTTTCATCGGGTATTGGATATACTGAAATGGCAAGTATATTAGGAACCGGTCAGATGTGGGTTCGAGTTCCTGAGACAATTAAGGTCAAGGTTACTGGTACTTTGCCAGATAATGTGACCAGTAAAGATATCATTCTCAAACTTATTGGAGACTTAACTGCGGCGGGAGCTACATATAAAGCCCTTGAATTTACAGGTGATACCATAGAAAATATGTCTGTTGCATCCAGAATGACCATGGCTAATATGGCAATAGAGGCTGGAGCTAAATGTGCATTATTTACACCTGATGAGAAGACTGCACAGTACTGCGAAATTACATTAGATGATTTCCAGAAGAGCCTGGTTGGAGATGCAGATGCACAATATGCTCAGGTTATTGAATATGATGCCAGCAAAATAGTTCCCGTGTTAGCCTGCCCTTCACTGGTTGACAATATTAAGCCGGTAGAAGAATTGAAAGGAACAAAGATTGATCAGGTATTTATTGGTTCCTGTACTAATGGCAGACTTGAAGACCTGCATATGGCAGCTCATATACTTAAGGGCAAAAAGGTAGCACCCTTTGTAAAGCTTATTGTTACGCCTGCCAGCAGAAAAATCTACCGTCAGGCGCTGGCTGATGGAACTTTGGAGATATTGGTAGACAGCGGAGCTATTGTTACCCATCCTGGATGTGGTCTGTGCTGTGGCCGCACTGGAGGAATTCTTTCAGATGGAGAGAGGGTAGTTGCAACAAATAATAGAAATTTCCTTGGAAGAATGGGAACCAATAAGGTTGAAATTTTCTTGGCTTCTCCCAAGACTGCAGCGGCTAGTGCCATTGCAGGTGAGATAACTTTTGCAAATTAAATATAAAGTACACTTCTTTTTTGTCGATATACAGGATATATATTCTGTTATTTATTCTGATTTATGTAGAACTCAGGGAAGAGAAGTTATGTAAAAGGACTTATGCATGCATAGGTCCTTTTTTGCTATATTTTGGGGAAAAACTAAATTTGCTTACTATATTTTGTAGGGTTACATAAGTGGGAGGAGGCGCCAATGGATAGATAAAAAACACAAGATGTTGTGGTGAATTCATAAAAATTCCTTGAAGTTTATACTAAATAAGGTTATTATTTATTACGTGAATGTGGGTAGGTAGGGTATTTTTTCTCAAAATGAGATATTTTCATTATCTCGTTACCGTTTCCACGATATTAAAAGGACTAATATTATGATTAATTCAAATGCTTTTGATTATATTAATGTAATGGGCAAGGCTGCTGACGCCAGCTGGATTAGAAATGAAGCTATTTCTAATAATATAGCTAATGCTGATACTCCCAATTACAAGAGACAGGATGTTAATTTTGAGGATGAGCTTCATCGTGCTCTTAAGAATTCCAGATACGAGGCCATGGATTCCAAGGTAAGGCATCTTCGGGTTAATGAGCTTAATCCCAGAACCTATACTGACTATGATGGATTTTCATACAGAGTTGATGGAAATAATGTTGATATTGATACAGAAAATGTAATGTTAGCTACCAATCAGATTAAGTATGAGGGCATTATGAATTCTGTTTCGGCTGAGTTTAAGAATCTTCAGAGTGTTATGAAGTAATAGGAGAAATAATTTATGGGAATGTTTGATGCTTTTGATATAAATGCCTCGGGTCTTACCGCTGAGCGCTTCAGAATGGATATTATTTCTGAGAATGTGGCTAATGCCAATTCAACCAGATCAAATAAGGGTGGCCCCTATGTCCGTAAGGTAGTTACCTTTGAACAGAAGGGAGATCAGACACCATTTAGCCGAGTCCTGGACAAGGCGAGAGATCAGTACTCTGGAAAGGGTGTTAAGGTTGGCGGAGT
>DCIJ01000068.1:4696-6338 GCA_002315945.1 Lachnospiraceae bacterium UBA1729
GAGATGACTAACCTGATTGATGCCAGCAGAGGATATGAGGCTAATGCTACAGCCTTTAATTCCAGCAAGTCAATTGCAATGAAGGGCCTTGAGCTTACTCAGATATAAGGAGTTTAACTAAAATATGTTGGATATTAACAACTTTTATAATGTTTCTTCAAATGCTGTAAAAGAAGCTGCTGGCAAAACCCAGGCGGCTCTCAGGGCAGAAAGTAATGAAGAAAGTAAAGATGTTTTTTCAAATATTCTGAATACTGCAATACAAAATATTAATACAACAAACAGTTATATTTCTGATATGGAGAATGAAGAGATAAAGCTGGCTCTGGGTCAGACTGAGAATACTCATGATCTGGCTATTGCCATTCAGAAAGCATCCACTGCACTTCAGTATACAGTTGCAGTCAGAGACAAGTTGCTGGATGCCTACAAAGAAATAATTCAGATGCAAATCTAGGAGAATAAGAAATGCCGCAGCAGATACAAGCGTTGCTAAACAGAATAACAGAGTGGTGGAATCATTTTACATCAAAACAGAAGACCATAATTATTGCAGTTGCAGCTGGAGTGATTGTGGCTATTGCCATACTTGTAACAGTGGTTACCAGGCCAAAGTATGAGCTGTTAGCTACATGTGAATCAACCAAAGAGGCCAGTGAAATTAAGGAACTTCTTGATGGCAAGGATCTTACCTACAAGGTCAGTGATGATGGTCTTACCATACAGATCTTAAAAAAGGATTTAAGTGACGCCAATCTTTTGCTGGGTGCTAACAATATTCCTACTGCCAGCTATGATATTAATAATGTTACAGACGGCAGCTTTTCAACCACCGAGTCAGACAAGCAGAAAAAGTATAAATTATATCTTGAATCCCGAATGGAGGAAGACCTTAAAAACTTTGAAGCTGTAAAAAATGCAGATGTTCAGCTCTCTCTTCCCAAGGAGGATGGAACTCTTTTGTCGAAAGAAGAGCAGGCTTTTGCCAGCGTAATCCTTGATTTGGAGGATGAGGTTACTCCAGAAGCCGCGCAGGCCATGGCTCAGTTTATCAAGACAGCTCTTGGCAATGATAATGCTGATAACATCACAATTCTGGATAGAGAAGGCAATTTGTTATATTCAGGTGAAGATAATGTGTCTGTTACAGGTTCAGCATCAAA
This sequence comes from Lachnospiraceae bacterium UBA1729, assembly GCA_002315945.1. GTDB lineage: Bacteria > Bacillota > Clostridia > Lachnospirales > Lachnospiraceae > UBA1729. The sequence goes on from DCIJ01000068.1 coordinate 5,860, forward strand.
TCAGCTGACTGTTAAGCAGCAGGCTGAGAACCTGGTTAAGAACGAAGTTAAAAAAGTGCTCTTAGGCACTAATGAATTTGATAATGTAGAAGTGGCAAGTAATCTTGTCCTGGATTTTTCCAAGACAGACAGGACTGAACACACATATACACCTGCTGAGGGGCAGAGTCAGGGTGTATTATCCCATGAAGACCTGTACCAGTCGGAAAATTCTTCGGGTGGTGGTGGAGCTCCTGGAACTGATTCCAATTCTGAAACAACATATGTATTTCAGGATAATTCAGAAAGCTCTTCTTCAACTACCGAGCAGTCCAGAGACTATCTGCCTAATGAGACAATTACTGCCAAGGAGATTCCACCTGGATTAATTAAGTATGATGAGAGTTCAATTTCTGTTACCTGCATTACATACAATGTAGTTAAGGAAGAGGATGTTAAGCAGCAGGGACTTCTTGATGGAATAACCTGGGAAGAGTATA
>DCIJ01000098.1 GCA_002315945.1 Lachnospiraceae bacterium UBA1729
TCAGATTACCTCAATGGTATTGCCAAGAAAAAAGATGCAATAGAAAAAATGCTTGAAAAACTTAAAGAATTAGGCTGTGGCCATGCAGGCGTTCAGTTTAAGATGAAGGACTGGGCATTTAACAGACAGCGTTACTGGGGTGAGCCTATTCCTTTGATTCACTGTCCAGACTGTGGTGTTGTTGCTGTTCCTTATGAAGAACTTCCATTAAGACTGCCTAATGTTGAAAACTTTGAGCCAGGTGAGGATGGAGAATCACCACTTGCCAAGATTGATTCATATGTTAATTGTACATGTCCAAAATGTGGAAAGGCAGCAAAACGTGAGACAGATACCATGCCTCAGTGGGCTGGATCTTCATGGTACTTCTTAAGATATATTGATCCAAATAATAATGAAGCATTTGCTGATCAGAAGAAGTTAGAGTACTGGATGCCTGTTGACTGGTATAATGGTGGTATGGAGCATGTTACCAGACATATGATTTATTCAAGATTCTGGCATCAGTTCCTGTATGATTTGGGTGAGGTTAATACCTTTGAGCCCTATGCTAAGCGTTCTATTCAGGGACTTATTCTGGGACCTGATGGGGAAAAAATGAGTAAATCAAAGGGCAATGTAATTGATCCTTTGGATATTGTAGAAGATTATGGTGCAGACACATTGAGAACCTACGTGCTGTTCATGGGTGATTATGGTGCAGCTGCTCCCTGGAATGACAGTTCAATGAAGGGCTGCAAGAGATTTTTAGACAGAGTATGTGGTCTTGTAGATATAGCTGTTGATGAAGATGTTCCTGCACTTGAAAGTGCATTCCATAAGGCAATCAAGAAGGTTACTAATGATATTGAAGATGTAAAATTCAATACAGCCATTGCAACTCTTATGGGCCTTATTAACTCAATTTATTCAGAAGGAAAGCTTTCAAAGGAGCAGCTTGGAATATTTGTAAGACTGTTACTTCCATTTGCACCTCATATCGCTGAGGAAATCTGGGAGATGTTAGGCAATGAAGGTTTTGCTTCAGTAGCTAACTGGCCAGAATATGATGAAGCTAAGACTGTTGACGCTACAGTAGAAATTGGTGTCCAGGTTAACGGAAAAGTTAGAGCAACTATTATGGTTGGTAAGGATGAAGATCAGGCCAGTGTTCTTGAGAAGGCTAAGGCTGACGAAAAGGTTAAGTCCTTCATGGATGGAAAGTCAGTTGTTAAGGAAATCTACATTCCTGGAAGAGTATGTAATATCGTTGTAAAATAGTTTTTATTGTTGGGTCAGATATTTTTATCTGACCCATTTGGAGTATTATGGATATTAAGAAAAAAAGATTAATTTTTGACATGTGTTTTTTTATGGTTTTGGTTGCAATAGATCAAATTACCAAATTTACTGTTTCGGTTAATCTAAAAGGAAACCCTCCAATAGTCCTTATTAAGGATGTGCTGGAGCTGGATTATCTTGAGAATAAGGGCGCAGCCTTTGGCATGCTACAGAATCAGAAAATTCTGTTTGTTTTTATTGCTGTAATCATTTTGGGAGCAATTATCTATATTTTAAAAAGTATTCCCTCCCATAAAAAGTATATGATTTCACACGTAGTGCTGGTAATGATTGCTGCAGGAGCAGTGGGCAACCTTATTGACAGACTTATGTATGGATATGTGGTCGACTTTATTTCTTTTGTACTTATTCATTTTCCAATCTTTAATTTCGCTGATATTTGTGTATGTGTTGCTACTGCAGTTTTGGCTGTATTACTTCTGTTTTTCTATACAGAAGAAGATTTGAATTTTTTGTCTTTAAAAACCCAGAAATTTAGGGATCTGAAATAATGCGAAATATTATTCTGTGTGTTGAGGAGGAATTTGAAAAACAAAGGGTTGATAAGTTCCTCTCAACATGCCTTCCTGAATATTCAAGATCATTTTTACAAAAGAATATTGAACAGGGTAATGTAACCATTTCTTCAAAGCCGGTAAAGAGTTCATACAAACTCACAGAGGGAGAGGAAGTGGTTATTGTTGTGCCCGATAGTCAGATTCCTGATATTGAACCGGAGAATATTCCCCTTGACATTCTTTATGAGGATGAGGACGTAATTGTAATAAACAAACCTAAGCAGATGGTTGTTCATCCGGCAGCGGGAAATTATACAAAAACGTTAGTTAATGCATTGTTATATTATTGTAAGGATTCACTGAGTGGAATAAATGGTGTGCTTAGGCCAGGAATAGTTCATCGCATTGATAAAGATACTACAGGCTCCATTATTGTCTGCAAAAATGATAATGCTCATAGAAAGCTTGCTGAACAGTTTGCTGTTCATTCAATAAAGCGTAGCTATCTGGCTCTTTGCTATGGCTATTTTAATGAAAAAGAGGGAGTGGTTGATGCACCAATAGGCAGAGATCCTAAGGACAGGATGAAAATGGCGGTCAACTATTCTAATGGAAAGAGGGCGGTTACACACTATACGGTTCTTGAGCAGTATGAAAAGGTGGCATTGGTACAATGTCGTCTGGAGACTGGTAGAACTCATCAGATAAGGGTACATATGACCAGTATCAGACATCCCCTTCTGGGTGATGAAATATATAAAACAGGCTTTAATACTGCTGCCAAATTACAGGGACAGTGCCTCCATGCCTATGAACTGGGATTTATTCATCCTACAACAGGGGAGGAAGTTATGGTTAAGGCGCCTGTGCCAGATTACTTTCAAAATATAGTGGAAAATGAAAAGAAATTGTAAAAATCGCACTAAATATTGAAAGCTTTTTTACTTTAAATTATTAAAAAAATATAAAATTTATATTGTTTTTATATTTATACAATGCTATAATTTTTCCCGTGTGAAAGAAAATTGAAAGAAAAAAGTAATGAAATTAGACAGACAAATCTGTGAAGAGAGAATATTAAATAATTACGCAGTGTCCTATGACATTGAGAAAATGGATTCTAAGGAAAATCATTGTATCTATACTGGTGATTTCCATGTTCATTCTGAGAATTATGTAATGGTCAGAAGCGCTCAGCTTTTTGCCATGGATACCTTTGATCATTTGTTTGTATATAGTTTTGATAATCTGACAGCTATGGACGTAAAAGCGCTGGCGGAGGATGCGTATCAGAAGGGCTTTAAAAAGATTAAGCCAAATAAGATACACAGATCAAGCTATATTACGGCACTTATATACTGCGATACCTGTGATGCTGAAGCAATAAAGGCAGTCAAAAGATTTCGCAGAAGAAAAAGTTTTAAATTTTCCCTGGAAGGGTGGATGGAAGTTCATGTTGTGTGTATCGAATTTGGGAAGGATAAGATATATCACAATGGGGATGGACGTAATACAGGGAAATTTTTAAAAGACGTACTTCATCCTAAGAAGAGAAGTACAATACACAAATTATTTTCTAGATAAGGAGAGATTTTATTATGAACGGTTTGTTACTTCTTATCATCGGCATCGCAGTTCTTGCATGTGGTTACATCTTCTACGGTGGATGGCTTTGCAAGCAGTGGGGTGTTGGTGAAGGAAACATTGCTACACCTGCTCACAGAATTGATGATGGTGGTGTAGACTACGTACCTGCTAAGGCTCCTGTACTTATGGGACATCATTTCTCATCAATCGCAGGCGCAGGCCCTATTACTGGACCTATTGCAGCAGCAGCTTTTGGTTGGATCCCTGTAACTCTTTGGATCCTCATCGGTGGTATTTTCTTCGGTGGTGTACATGATTTTGGTGCTCTTTTCGCATCTGTTCGTCATGATGGTAACTCAGTTGGTACTATCATCAGCAAGAACATGGGTAAGAAATCTAAGACATTATTCATCATCTTTGCTTACCTTACACTGATCCTTGTAGTTGCAGCTTTTGCATCTATCGTTGCTGGTACATTTGCTTGTACAGTAGGAGAAGATGGTGCTATTGACTATGCAGCAAGTGCAACAAATGCATCTGTTGCCATGGTTTCACTTCTTTTCATGGTAGTTGCTATCTGCTTCGGTTTCTGTGTATATCGTAGAAATGCTGGTATGCTTACATCAACAATTCTTGGTGTTGTAGCTATCTGCATCTGCATGGGTGTTGGTATGTGCTTCCATCCAATCTACTTAACAAATACACAGTGGATGATCTTTGTTGGTATTTATATTACAATCGCATCTGTTACACCTGTATGGATTCTGCTCCAGCCTCGTGATTACTTAAGCTCCTTCCTGCTTTATGCAATGCTTATCATCGCGATTATTGGTGTTGTTGGTGCTCATCCTTCACTTGATGCTCTTCCCGCATTCAGTGTATCAACTCCAAGTGGATTCTTATTCCCTGTACTGTTTACAACTGTTGCTTGTGGTGCTATTTCTGGTTTCCATTCACTGGTTTCATCAGGTACTACAGCTAAGCAGCTTGACAAAGAAACAGACGCTAGACCTATCGCTTATGGTGGTATGTTAATCGAGTGTGTACTTGCTATAATCACTCTTTGTGCTGTAGCTTATGCTAAGTCACTTAATCCTGATGCAGCAGGTCCTGCTAACCTCTTTGCAGGTGGTATTGCAGCTATGGTTGCTACAATTCCTGGATGTGCTGGTCTTGAAACTACACTTAAGACATTACTTGTACTTACATATTCTTCATTCTGTCTGACATCACTTGATACTGCAACTCGTCTTGCAAGATTCATGTTCCAGGAGTTCTGGCTTGATGCAGATAAGGGTGAGACACCTGAAAATGTAACAGGTTTCAAGAAGGTTGTTACAAATATGTATGTTTCAACAATCATCACAGTTGTACTTGGTGTTATTCTTGGTCTTACAGGCTGGTCAAAGATTTGGGGTCTGTTCGGAGCTGCTAACCAGCTTCTTGCAGGTATCGGTCTTCTTGCAATCGCTACATGGCTTAAGAATATCGGTAAGAACAACAAGATGTTCATTGGACCTATGTGCTTCATGATCGTTGTTACAATCAGCTCACTTGCTCTTACTATTCAGAAGCAGCTTCAGATTATCTCTGGTAATGTTGCTGATACAACAGCTGACTGGGGCAACTATATGCAGGCAGGAATCGGTACACTTCTTATTGTACTCGCTGTAGTACTTGCTATCGAAGGTGGACAGATTCTTACTGGAAAGAAGAAACCCGAATAATTTTATATAAATGTTTTGTTTGTTCGAGGGAGGACGCTTAGCGTTCTCCCTTTTTTTCTGGAAAATAATCTTTACTAATTTAGAGCGATA